>JANXXR010000493.1 GCA_025350525.1 Deltaproteobacteria bacterium | reverse complement strand
AGGGCAACGATGGACCTGTCCCCCGACTTGACCGACGTATTGGCGGAGTTCGAAAGCTCCGGGGCTGAGTACCTGGTCGTCGGCGGCTGGGCGGTGTCCACGCATGCCCAGCCGAGGTTCACCAAGGATCTCGACCTGTGGATTGGCACCTCTGCCGACAATCTGAAAAAGGTCGTTCGGGCCCTCGCTGCATTCGGCGCTCCGCGCGAGCTCCTTCGCGAGGCAGAGCAGATGAGCGCCGAGGACTTCTTTTTCTTCGGGACGCCGCCGGCGCGAATCGACATCCTGCGCTCCATTCCCGGAGCCACCTTCGAGGAGGCCTGGCCGCGCCGCGCCCGTCTGCGTTGGGGCACCATGACGGTCAACATCATCGGCCTCGACGACCTCATCGCCGCCAAGCGGGCAGCGGGCCGACCGCAGGATCTGCGCGATCTCGAGCTCCTCATCGCGGTGAAGAAACGCGAGTAGCTGAGCAGTCGCTAGATCAGCCCGTCGGCGCGCTTGCGCTCGCGGTCCTTGCGGTACCGATCCCCGGCCGGCAGCGTCTTCTTGCGGAGGCGGACCGACTTCGGCGTGACCTCGACGAGCTCGTCCTCGTTGATCCACTCCAGCGCCTTCTCCAGCGACATCTCGCGCGGCGTGGTCAGCACCACGTTCTCGTCCTTGCTGACGGTCCGGATGTTGGTCAGCTTCTTCGCCCGGCAGACGTTGACGTCCAGGTCGAGCGGGTGCGCGTTCTCGCCGCAGATCATGCCTTCGTACACGGGCACGCCGGCGCCGACGAAGAGGTCGCCGCGCTCCTGCAGGTCGAAGAGGCCGTAGGCAACCGTCTCGCCCTCGCGGTCGGAGACGATGGCGCCGTTCGACCGCTTGGGGATCTTCCCCTGCCAGGGCTCGTAGCCGTCGAACTGCGACGACATGATGCCCTCGCCGCGGGTGATGGTGAGGAACTCGTTGCGGAACCCCACCAGCCCGCGCGCCGGGATGCGGAAGTTCAGCCGCACGCGCGAGGAGCCGATGTTCTGCATCTCGACCATGCGGCCCTTGCGCGGCCCCATGCGCTCGGTGACCACGCCGACCGCCGTCTGCGGAACGTCGCAGACCATCAGCTCCATCGGCTCGTGCAATTCGCCGTTGATCTCCTTGGTGAGCGGCACCGGGTTCGAGGCGGTGAGCTCGAAGCCCTCGCGGCGCATGGTCTCGATGATGACCGCCAGCTGCAACTCGCCGCGGCCGATGACGCGGAAGGCGTCGGGCGTGTCGGTGTCGAAGACCCGGATGGAGACGTTGCGGTACGCCTCGCGGAAGAGGCGCTCGCGCAGGTTGCGCGAGGTGACGTACTTGCCCTCGCGACCGGCGAAGGGCCCGTCGTTGACCTTGAAGATCATCGACATGGTGGGCTCGTCGACGTGGATCCGCTCGAGGGGAATCGGGTGCTCCGGGTCGGCGATGGTGTCGCCGATGGCGATCTCCTCGATGCCCGCGAGCGAGATGATCTCGCCGGGGCCGGCCTCGTCGATCTCCACGCGCTTCAGCCCCTCGAAGGCGAAGATCTTGACGACCTTGGCCTTGGGCGCGCTGCCGTCGGCGCGGCAGATGGCGACGGTCTGCCCGGCCTCGACCGAGCCCGACGAGAGCCGCCCGATGGCGAGGCGGCCGACGTAATCGTCGTAGTCGAGGTTGGCGATCAGCATCTGCAGCTTGTCGTGGGACGAGGCGGCCTTCTTGGGCGGCGGAATGGTCTCGAGGATGGCGTCGAGCAGCGGCTCCAGCGTCTTGGAGCGGGCGCCGGGCGCCTCGCCGGTGTGCGGGGCGGCGCCCGGGGCCGCGTTCTGACCGACCGGGAGATCGTCGAAGTCGGAGAGCCGCAGCGAGGCGCGTCCGGCGCGGGCCACGGCGTAGATGACCGGGAACTCGATCTGGTGCTCGCTCGCGCCCATGTCGATGAAGAGCGAGTAGATGGCGTCCAGCACCTCGGCGGGCCGCGCGTCCTGGCGATCGATCTTGTTGACGACGACCACCGCGGGCAGCCCCAGCGCCAGCGCCTTGCCGAGCACGAAGCGCGTCTGGGGCAGGGGGCCTTCCGCCGCGTCCACCAGCAGCAGCACGCCGTCCACCAGGCGCAGGCCGCGCTCCACCTCGCCGCCGAAGTCGGCGTGGCCCGGCGTATCGACGATGTTGATCTTCACGCCGCGGTAATTGACGGCGGTGTTCTTGGCGAGGATGGTGATGCCCTTCTCGCGCTCGAGGTCGTTCGAGTCCATCGCGCGCTCGACCATGGTTTCGTTGGCGCGATAGACGCCGGTCTGGCGCAGGAGGAAATCCACCAGCGTGGTCTTGCCGTGGTCGACGTGGGCGATGATGGCGATGTTGCGGATGTGCTCGCGGGGCAGCATGGGTCTCTTCTCTAAAAATGATTGAAAATGGGCGCGGGGTATAACGCAGCCGGGCAAGGGAATCAACCCGGCTGGCCGACCGGACGCTGGCAGGCGCTAGGCCGAGAGCGCGCTCCGCCAGTCCACCACCTGCACCGTCTCGCGGGCGGCGCGCAGCACGATCTCCTCGCGGTCGCCCATTCCGTCGCCGCCGATCTGGAAGGGCATGGGCCGGGAGAAGCGCATGCGGACGGCGGTGGCGAACCAGTCGTGCATGCCGGGCGCCGCGGGGTCGCCGCGCCAGAGCTTCGCCGCGCCCAGGACGGCGTCGAGCACCGGCCGGTCGTAGATGCGCACGTTGATGAAGCCCGGCTTCTTGCCGGCGTTGGGGAAAGCCCGAAAGCCATAGCCCCACTCGGGCACCGTCGCCGCCGCGCCCACGCTGACGGGGCCTTCGTAAAGATGGGTAGCGCCGGGCAGCTCGCGCAGTCCAGGTCCCTCGAAGATCCGCGGCCCCAGGTTCTCGAGCGTCACCCGCGCCTGGCCCAGCCGGCGCAGGCGGCTCCACTCTTCGGGGACGGTGATCCGCGCCACCGAGTAGAGGTAGCCGCGCACGCCCTTGTGCAGCCAGGCGCTGAGCCAGTGCGCCCCGCGTCGCTTCTCGAGGTTGCGCTGGTAGTCGTTGATGATGGTGGCGTCCCAGCCGACGCCGGCGAAGTGGCAGAGGTGTTTCTCGACTTCGACCAGCGTGAACTCCTGCACGGGCAGCGGCTCCTGCAGTCCGGCGAGCCGCTTCACATGCGGAAAGAACTCCGGCGCCCCCAGCGCGCGCGCCCAGCCGTTGCCGGTGCCGAGCCGCAGGATGCCCATGGTGGGCAGCCCCGCTCCGCCCTCTTCGCGCCAGAGGTTGAGCAGCCGCATGGCCGCGCCGTCGCCGCCGCCGGAGAGGACCACGTCGGGGCGCTGGCGGATCAGCTCGCGCACGTGGCGGCGCGCTTCGGCGAAGTCGCCGCTGACGAGGATGGTCGAGCCCGGCAGCGCGCTCTTGAGCGCGCGGATGACCGCGGGGGTCACCTTGCGGGCGCGTCCGTTGAGGAGGGCGGCGACGGCGGGTCCCATCAGGGGAGGCCTTCTAGCACACGCTTGCGCGGCGTCTGCGTCCGCAGCATTGTCGCTGTCCGATGACGCTCGCCGTCCGTGGCCACCACCACCTCGCCATCCAGGTGAGGGACCTCGCCGCGGCGGAGCGCTTCTACGTCGAGACGCTGGGGCTGAAGGTCGTCAAGCGCTGGCCGCGCGAGGACGGTCCGGGCGAGCGGTCGCTCTGGCTGTCGGTCGGCGCCGGCGAGGAATTCCTGGCGCTGGAGCTCTGCGACGTCGAGCGGCCGCCGACCCCCTTCCGCGATCCGCACGGCGGCCTGCACCTCCTCGCGCTGCGCATCCCCGCCTCCGACCGCGCGGCCTGGGAGGAAAAGCTCGCGGCGCTCGGAGTCGAAATCGTCCACCGCACCCGCTGGACGCTCTACCTGCGCGACCCCGAGGGCAACCGGCTCGGCCTTTCGCACTTCCCCCACGAAGCGTAGGTTGCCCGCATGGACCTGCGCGGCGGCTCCTCCGGCCCCGACGGTCCGCTGGTCCGGAGGCTGATCGAGCTGGGGATCCGCGACCCGCGGGTGCTGGCGGCGTTCGGCAAGGTGCCGCGCAGGGCCTTCGTGCCCGAAGACGCGCAGAAGGCGGCGGAGGCCGATCGCCCGCTCGAGATCGGCTTCGGGCAGACCATCTCGCAGCCGTTCATCGTCGCTGCCATGAGCGAGGCGCTGCGGCTGTCGGGGCGCGAGCGGGTGCTGGAGGTGGGCACCGGCAGCGGGTACCAGACGGCGATCCTCTGCGCGCTGCTCGATCCCTCGGTGGTGGTGCGGACCATCGAGATCGTGCCGGAGCTGTCGCAGCGCGCGCAGCGGGTGCTGGGGGAGCTGGGGTATACAGGCGTAGACTTCCGCCTCGGCGACGGGGCGCTGGGCTGGCCGGAGGCAGCGCCGTTCGACGCCATCGTCATCGCCGCCGCGCCCACGGTGGTGCCCGCTCCGCTGCTGGAGCAACTTGCGCCCGGAGGCCGGCTGGTGATCCCGGTGGGCCCGGCCCCCGACGACCAGCTCCTCGAGCTGTGGCGGCGCCACCCGGAGACCCTTGCGCTCGAGCGCACCGTGCTGATGCAGGTGCGCTTCGTGCCGCTGACCGGCAAGGGCTCCGGGCTCTACTAAATCGGGACAGTTCGTGACCGGCCCCGGCGGCGCTGGTACGCTTGGGCCCATGCCTGTGACGTGCCCGGTCTGCGAGACCGTCAACCCCGACGACGCGGCCGAGTGCGGCGACTGCGGCAAGATCCTCTTCGCCGAAGCGGATCTCATCGCCGAGGTCGCGCCCATCGACGGGCTGGAGGAGACGCTCCACGATCCGCTCGAGAGCGCCGCCGGACCCATCGACCGGCTGGCCGAGCTGGAGCAGACGCAGTTGGCGCGCAGGGACTTGCAGGTCTCCCCGGAGCCGGTGCCGGGCGTCGAGCACACGCAGCTGCAGTCCGACCCTGAGGCCGTTTCCTTCTGGGGCGGCGCCGTCGATCCCGACCTCGAACTCGGCCGCGAGCCCGACGACGGCCAGCGCACGCCCGCGCCGCAGGACACCGGCCTTTGCCCCTGGTGCACCGCGCCCGCCACCTCTGCGGTCTGCGACAACTGCGGCCGCCGCCGCGCCCGCTACAGCGTGCCCGTCGTCACCGCGCGGGTGGCCCAGCGGCAGGACGACACCGTGCTCTGTCCCGCCTGCTTCGCGCGCGTGCCGACCGGCGCCCGCTGCGAGGAGTGCGGCGTGCCCTTTGCCGTGGTCGAGCTCTGATCAAAGTCGCATTGACGAACCTCGAGCACCCGCGGTACCACGCGCCACCGATGCCGGATCCCGCCGCCCTGCAAAAGGAGCTCGCAGTCCTCGCCGCCGGCTCTCGCGAGCGCCGGTCGGTGGACCTCTTCATGCGTGCCGCCCTGGGAGGATTCTGCTGGGCGGTGCTGGGCGGCGTCTGCGGCAAGCTGCTCTGGGATTCGGCCCGGCCGCCGCTCTTCTTCTGGCCGCTCCTGCTCCTGGATTTCATGCTCCTCTGGGACGCCCTGCGCAGCTACCGGCAGGGGCGCACCGACCTGCGCCGCGAGCTCAAGCTGGAGGCGCGCGTCCGCGAGCTGCGGCGCGAGCTGGGCATCGACCCTCGCCTCTCGAGCGCGGCATGAACCCCGGCCGCTTCATCGTCTTCGAAGGCCTCGACGGCGCCGGCACCACCACGCAGGCCAACCTCCTCGCCGAGCGGCTGCAGAAGCTGGGTCGCTCCGTCTACCTCGCCCACCAGCCCAGCGAAGGTCCGGTGGGGCTGCTCACCCGGCAGATCCTCGCCGGCCGCGCCGCCACCACCCAGGCGGACGGCAGGCTGGGCATGGTGGACGAGCGGGTGATGGCGCTGCTCTTCGCCGCCGACCGCCTCGATCACCTGGGCTCGCAGATCGAGCCGCGGCTGGCCCGGGGCGAGGACGTCATCCTCGACCGCTACACGCTCAGCTCGCTGGCCTACCAGGGCGCCACCATCTCGCACGAGTTCATCGCCGCGGCCAACCGCTTCGCGCGGCGGCCCGACCTGACGCTCTTCCTCTATGTGCCGGCCACCATCGCCCTGGAGCGCGTGCGCATGCGCGGCGCCAAGCTCGAGCGCTACGAGACCGCCAGCCAGCTGCAGGCCATCGAGCGCGAGTACCACCGGCTGGTGGGCACGCTCGCCTCGGTGGTCTCGATCGACGGCACGCGGCCCATCGCCGACGTCGCCGAGGTCTGCTTCGCGGCCCTGCAACAGCAGCTGGGTTGACGATGCCCATCGACTCCGCGCGCCTCGAAGAGCTGCAGATCGTCCGCAAGATCCGCGAGACGGTGCGGCGCTGGTGGGGCATCGAGCTCTCGTTCACCGACGCCAAGGGCTTCGTCCTCGATCACGGCAAGGGCATCATCATCCCGCCGCAGAACCGCATCTGCACCGCCTGCCTCGGCGACCCGGAAGGGCTGCGCCGCTGCAACCAGAGCATCGAGTCAGCTGTCGCCAGGCTCAACGGCTCCGGCACCCGGCTGCTCGGGCCCTGCCATATGGGCCTCGAGATCGTGGGCGCGCCCATCGAGTTCGGCGGCGAGCGGCAGGGCTCGCTCTTTGCCTGCGGCTTCCTGGTGAACGAGAAGGCGCAGGCCGCCCGCGGCCCGGCCATGTTCGAGACGGCGGAGCTGAAGCTGCCGGTGGTCGAGCCCGCCACCGCCTTCGAATCGATCCAGCCCATCGAGGCGCGGGAGGTGCCGCGGCTGCTCGACCTGATGGACACCACCGTCGAGGAGATCGACGCCTGGCACGGCGCGGTGGCGCTCCGCGAGAAGCGCATCCGCGACCTGCAGAACGAGCTGGGCGGCCGCTACCGCTTCGCCGACCTCATCGGCAAGAGCGAGCCGATGCAGAGGCTCTACGCGCTCCTCGACAAGCTGGTGGCGAGCGACGTCACCGTGCTCATCCACGGCGAGAACGGCACCGGCAAGGAGCTGATCGCGCGGGCGCTGCACTTCAACGGCGCCCGCAAGCAGAAGCAGTTTGTCGCGCAGAACTGCTCGGCGCTCAACGACCACCTGCTCGAGAGCGAGCTGTTCGGGCACCTCAAGGGCAGCTTCACCGGGGCCACGCGCGACAAGCCCGGGCTCTTCAAGGTGGCCGACGGCGGGACCTTCTTCCTCGACGAGGTGGCCGACCTGTCGCCGGCCATGCAGGTGAAGCTGCTGCGTGTGCTGCAAGAGGGGACCTTCGTGCCGGTGGGCGGCACCCGGCCGGAGAAGGTCGATGTCCGCATCATCGCCGCCTCCAACAAGGACCTGCACGAGGCGGTGGTGCGGCGCGAGTTCCGCGAGGATCTCTTCTACCGGCTACACGTGGTGGCGCTGGAGGTCCCGCCGCTGCGGGAGCGGCTCGACGACCTGCCCATCCTCGTCGATCACTTCCTCGACGCCTACGCGCACCGCAGCGGGAAGAGGCGCAAGCAGCTGCACCCCGAGCTCTTCGCCGGCTTCTACGACTGGCACTGGCCCGGCAACGTCCGCGAGCTGCAGAACGAGATCGAGCGGCTGGCGGTGCTCGCAGGCGACGCCGAGGTGATTCCGCCTGAGCTCTCCGCGCAGCGGGCGGGAGGGCGCGCTCCCGGATCGGCGACGCAACTGGCGGCGCTGGTGCAGCGCGGGCTCGGGTCGGACCTGGCCACCGCCGTCTGTGCGCTGGAGAAGGAGATCATCGAGACCGGTTTGCGCGAGACCCGCAACAACAAGAGCAGGCTGGCCGAGCGGCTGGGCGTCTCGCGGACCACGCTGATCAAGAAGATCCGCGACTACGGGCTCAGCGAGTGAGCACGGCGGCCATCGTCGTCATCGGCAACGAGATCCTCTCCGCCAAGGTGGTGGACGAGAACGGGCCTTTTTTGGCCCGCGAGCTGCGCGCGCTCGGCGTCGAGCTGCGGCGCATCGAGACGGTGCCCGACGAAGTGCCGCTCATCGTCGATGCGCTTCGCCGCTGCCTCGCGTCGGCGCGGTGGGTCTTCACCAGCGGCGGCATCGGGCCGACCCACGACGACGTGACCATCAGAGCCGTCGCCGAGGCCTTCGGGCGTCAGGTCGTGCACGACCAACGGACCCTGGAGCTGTTGCGCAAGAGCTACGGCGCGGCGCTCAACCCGGCCCGGATGCGGCTCGCCGAGATCCCCGAAGGGGGGCGTGCCGAATTCCACGAGGGGCATCTCTTTCCGGTCCTCTCGCTCGAGAACGTCACCATCCTGCCGGGCGTGCCGTCACTCTTACGGGAGGGCTTCACCCGCATCCGCGAGCGCTTCCGGGTGGCGCCCATTTTTTCCCGCGCCCTCTACTTCTCGCTGGGGGAAGGGTCGCTCGCCGAACACCTCGATGCGACGGTCGCCCGATATCCAGCGGTGGCCATCGGAAGCTATCCGAGGTTCGACGCGGCGGACCACCGCGTGAAGGTGACCTTCGACGGGCGCTCGCAAGCCGAGGTCCAGGAGGCAGCCAACTTCTTACGCGCACGGGTGCCGGCTGCGGCCGTCATCCGCGAGGAGTAGCACGCCATGCAGGTTTTCAAAGCGCACCACGGAGGCACAGAGGGCACGGAGGTTTGGTTTTGGCGAGACCCCGGACGCCATTCCTCGCGCGGGCGTGGGAACTGAAATCCCAACCCCGGGCTTTTCTCCGTGCCCTCCGTGCCTCCGTGGTGCGCCTTTGCTTTGCCTTCTACTTCTGCCGCAGCGACAGGTAAGCGTCGCTGAGGGCGAAGCGGACCAGCCGCGCCACCTCGGGCTGGTCGAGCCCGCCCTGGCATTCGGCGGCGACCAGGCCGATGGCCGCCGCCGGATCTCCCGAGACCGCGAGCCCGGCGCGCTCGGCGCTCTCCCGCAGGCCCAGCGCCAGCGACTCCCAGTTGGTGGGCAGCTCCGCCGCCGCCTGCGCCGAGAGCGGGGCCAGCCGCGCCCGCGCCTCCGCCGACACCTGCCGCGCCAGCAGCTCCGACAAGGCCGCGTCGGCCGCCGGGAGCCGCGACAGGTCGGTGCCCGAGGGCGCCGTCAGCCGGATGAGCTCGGAGACGACGGTGGCCAACCGCGCCGCCGGCAGCCCCGCCACCGCCTGCGTGCCGCGGCGCAGGTGCGAGAGAGCGCGCGCATAGAGGAACCGCTGCTGCCTGGGCGTGTAGCGCTTGGGCACCTCGGCGCCGACCAGGATGCCGGGCGCCTCGGAGACGATGGGCGCGACCACCGACGGCTCGCTGCGGGCGAGGAAGAGCTGCGGCTCCGGCATGGCCAGCGCCCGCGCGATGGCCGCCACCACGCGGCGCACCGGGTTGTCGCCCTTGACCAGGGCTCCGCGCCCGCCCATCTCGGTCTGCAGCGCGCGCGCCACCTCGGCGGCGGCGGCGGCGAGCAGCGCCCGCGCGGCGCCTTCGTCTCCGGAAGCGTGCATGGCGGCGCTGTCGGCGATCTGCGGCAGCTCTACCGGCGGCGGTCTGGCCGCGTTGGCGTCCACCAGCGCGCGCTCCTCCGGCGTGGCGCTGCCCAGCCCGGCCAACGCCGCCGCCGCGCAGAGGGCCGCGTCGTTCTTGCCCTGCGCGGTGAAGAGATCGAAAAGCGCGTGTAGCGATTCGGCCGCGGGAGGCGTCATCTCGAGCAGCGCGCGGTGCGCGGCAATCGCCCGCAGCTTCCAACCATCGGCGCGCGGGTCGCCCTGGCTCATCGAGAGGCGCTTCGCCAGCGCGTCCGCCGCCTCCTGCGGCCGTCCGGAGGCCTCGGCCGCATCGGCGCGCAGCTCCAGCGCCCGCGGGCTCTCGGCGTCGCGGGCCAGCGCCCGGCCCGCCGCGAAGAAGGCGCCGGCGGAGTCGTTCAATTCGCGCAGCTTCAACTCCGCCGCCCGCGTCCACGCCAGCGCGCCGAGCCGGGGATCCTGCTGCTCCTGCCCGATGCGCTCGAAGATCTCCGCCAGCGTCTTCGGCGCCTCCTCGCCCATCATCCCGCGCAGCTTGAGCGCGGCCTCGGGGTTGTCGGGGTCGCTCGAGAGCACCGTGCTCAGGTGCTGCACGGCCTCGGCCCGGTCGCCCATGTCGGCGGCCAAGAGCGCCGCCTCCACCATGGCGCCGGCGGCCACGCCCGGATCCCTCGCCAGCGCCGCCTCCCGCGCGAGCAGGCGCATCGCCTCCTGCTTGTCGCCCTGCAGCTCGGCGATGTGCCGCGCGCCCTTCACCGCCAGCAGCGAATCGGGATCGCTCGCCAGCGCCTGCCGGTAGGCCGCGCCGGCCTCGGGGATGCGGCCCGCTTCGGCGAAGATCTCCGCCTGCTGCAGCGAGAGCGCGGCGCGGGTTTCGTGGTCGGCAAAGGCGGTGCGGAAGGAGAGGTGCTCGGCGAGCAGGAGCTTCTGCCCCGACGAGCGCAGCGCTTCCTCCACGGTGTCGAGGGCGACGCGGTCCTGGGGATTGAGCGCCAGCGCGCGGCGGTACTCGGCGATGCCTTGATCGCGCTCGCCCGCGGCCAGCCGGTCCTCGGCGGATTCGGCGCGCAGCAGCGCCGCCGCGCGGGGATCCTGGCAGCGCGACGCCAGCCGCCCGCGCAGCTCGGCGCGCTCGCGGCGCACCTCGGTGGTCTTGTCCTGGGAGATGAGCGCGATCAGCTCGGCCATGGCCTCGAGGTCGCCGGGCAGGTCGGCGAGCAGCGCGCGCAAGAGCGCCGCCGCCTTGCCGGGCTGCGAGGCCCGGTGCGCGTAGAGCGAGGCCGACCAGCGTCGCGCCTCGTTGCGCTCGGACGACGACTGCGCCGCCGCCGCCAGCTGCTCGAAGGCCTGCGCTGCCTCCTCGTGCTTGGCGGTCCAGGAGAGGAGCCGCGCCAGCTGCGCCCAGGCGAAGGCCGCCTGCGGATGCGCCTGCGCGGCCAGCCGATAGAGCTCGCTGGCCTTGCGCGCGTCGCCCACCCGCCACTCGGCCAATTCGGCGGCGCGGCCGTATGCCTCGGCGCGGGGATTTCCCTCCGCAACCGCTTCCGCGATCTGCACCAGCACGGCGAGGGCCGCCGCATGATCGCCGCGCCGCAGCTGCAGCCGCGCCAGCCGGCGCAGGACCGCGAGATCGACGCCCGCCAGCGCCAGCGCCTGCGCGCAGGCCTGCACCGCTTCGTCGATGCGGCCTTCGATCTCCAGCACCGCCGCGCGCTCGGCATGCAGCGCCGCTGCGCGCTCGGGAGTGGTCTGCCGCGCCTCTTCCTGCAGGAGATCGACCCGCTCGGCGGCCGGCAGGGAGGGCAGGGCGAGCAGGGCGTTGCGCGCCGCCGCCGACTGCGGATCGACCCCGCGCGCCTTGCGCAAGAGCGCCGCGCCGCGGGCGTCGTCGCCCACCGCCCGGGAGAGCTCGCTGGCCTCGAGCAGCAGGTCGGCGGCGTCCGCGCCTTGCGTCGAATCGGCGCGGGCCTCCAGCGCCTGCGAGAGCTGGCCGAAGTCGGAGGCCTTGAAGGCGAGCATGGCCCAGGTCTCGAGCCAGCGCGGGCTGGTGAGGCCGCGCGCCATCTCGGCAGCGCGCTGCGCCAACGCGATGGCCCGCTCCGGCTGCGCCTCGGAGACCAGCGCCGCCGCCCGGGCGAGGAACTCCGCGCCCACGGCCCGAGGCAGCTGCGACGACGACTCCTCGAGCAGGTCGGCCAGCGCCGCCTGCGCGCCGCCTGCCGAAAGCGTGCGCGTGAGGAGCCGAAGCGCTCCCGCATGCCGCGGCGCGATCTTCAGCACGCGTCGGGCCAGCTCGGCCGCGGCCTCGCGATTTCCGGCGCGCTCCTGCCAGGCTCCGGCCTCGAGGTAGTGCGCCGCGGCCTCGTCCACCGCGTGCGCCTCCAGCGCCTCGCCCAGCGCCACGAAGCGCTCGCCGGCAGAGGCGGCATCCCGCTGCGCCACCAGCCGCGCGTGCAGCGCGATGGCGGCCGCGTCGCCGGGATTTTCGGCCAGCGCGTCGGAGAGGAGCTGCTCGCGCTCGAGCGGGTCGGTGAGCAGCAGCGCGGCGCGGAACTTGAGGTGCCCGCGCTCGCTGGCCTCGACGCAGCCCTCGGCGCGGGTGCGGAGCAGCTCGGAGAGGTCGGGCGACTTCTGCTGCTCGGCCAGCTCGGAGCGCAGCGCCAGGAGCGCGCCGTCGCGCCGGTTGTCCTCGAGCGCGGCCTTCACCTCGGCGAGGCCTTCGGAGACGCGGCCCAGCCGGTGCGCCGCGATCGAGGCCACCAGCCAGCTCTCGGAGGCGTTGCCGGTCCGCTCGGCGCGCTTCTGGCAAAGGCGCAGCACCGCCTCCCAGTCGTTGCTGGAGCGTGCCCGCAGCAGCATGCCCAGGTGGCCCACCTGATCGTTGGCGTCGGCCTGGTAGAGCTTGCGGACGGCCTCTTCGTGCAGCGCGGCCAGCTCCTGCGAGCTCGCCCGCGCATTGTCGGGGACCTGATTCGCGCCGGAGGCGCTATCGTGTCCCCAGGGGGTTGCAGCAAGCGACGGCGACTCGGGCTCCGCCTGCAGCTCCTCGACCAGCAGCACCGCGCGCCGCAAGAGCTGCGCCTTGTAGACGGGATCGCGGGTGACGCCCGCCGATCGCATGAGCAGCCGCGCGCAGAGCAGCCGGTCGCCGTCGCGCTGGGCCGCCTCGACCGAGGCCTTGAGCAGCGCCGGATGGTCGGGCGCGAGCTGGAGGGCGTCGCCGATGAGCTTCTTGGCTTCTTCGTCGCGGCCCAGGTCGCGTAGCACCACCGCCTGGGCGCGCAGCGACTCGGCCCGCGGCAGCGGCTCGCGCAGCAGCGCCGCCTCGCGCTGGTGCAGCGCCAGCGTCTTCTCGTAGCGCCCGACGCTGGCGAAGAGCCGCCGCGCCGCCTCGAGGTTGGGCCGGTAGTCCGGGTTCAAGAGGAAGGCGTTCTGGTAGCAGGTGGCGGCGCTCTTCTGGTCGCCCAGCTGCTCGACGAAGATGCGGCCCATCGCGTAGTGCACGGGCGCCGCCGAGGTGGTGCGGCCCAGCGCGCGCGCCTCGGCCTCCAGCTGCGCCAGCACCTCTTTGGCGGCCTGCACGTCGGCGTCGCTGGGGTCCCGCTGGGAGACGGGAACGGGAATCTCGGTGGTGATGATGGGATCCATCTGGTTGTCTCCGGGAAACGGACCCGCAGAGTACCAGAGGGGAGCGGTTCAGGTCAGTCCAGAAGCTTGCCGCGCGGCCCGCTCGATCTCGGGCAGCAGGTCGCGCACCGCCGTGATGTCCCGGTGCAGCTCGCGGTCCTGCTCCATGTGAGGCACTTTCCCTCGGATGACGGCGTGGGCGGCCTCGGCGCCGGCAGAAGGGCGGAGCGGCTTGCGCAGGTCGAGCGCCTGGGCAGCGACCAGCAGCTCGATCGCCAGCCCGCTCGCCGCGTTCTGCACCACCGTGCGCGCCTTGAGCGCCGCGGTCATGCCCATGCTGACGTGATCCTCGCGGCCCGCCGACGACGGAATGGTGTCCACGCAGGCCGGGTGGCAGAGGATCTTGCTCTCCGCCGCCAGCGCCGCGGCCGTGACCTGCGCGATCATGAAGCCGGAGTTGAGCCCGCTGTTCTGCGCCAGAAACGGCGGAAGGCCCGAGAGCGACGGGTTCACCAATTGTTCCACCCGCCGCTCACTGATGGTCTGCAGCTGCGTGCAGGCCATCGCCAGCAGATCCAGCGCCTGCGAGACCGGCTGCCCGTGGAAGTTGCCGCCGCTGACGATGGTGCCCGCCGCCACGTCCTCATAGCCCTCGACGAAGACGAGCGGATTGTCGGTGGCGGCGTTGGCCTCGATGGCGAGGGTGCGGCGGACGAACTCCAAGGCGTCGCGGGCGGCGCCGTGGACCTGCGGGGCGCAGCGGAGAGAGTAAGGGTCCTGGACTTTCTCGCAGTGCTCGTCCTGGTGGCTGGCATTGATCTGGCTGCCCTTGAGCAGCGCGCGGAGATCGGCGGCGACCCGCGACTGGCCCGCGTGCCCGCGCACGCTGTGGATGGCGGCGAGGAACGGCTTGTGCGACCCCATCAGCCCCTCGACGGTCATGGCCGCGGCGATGTCGGCGATGCGGGCGCAGCGCTCGGCTTCGAGGAGCGCG
>JANXXR010000476.1 GCA_025350525.1 Deltaproteobacteria bacterium | reverse complement strand
CCGACCTCGAGAAGGCCATCACCGACTCGGGCTTCGCCGTCGCGAACTAGCCTTCCCAGCTCAGCCATTCCTCGTTGAGCTGCTCTTCGCTGCCCTCGGTCTTCCAGCGGCCTTTCCACTCCACCACTTCCCAGCCGCGGCGGACGGCTTCGGAGCGGAAGGCCGGCTTGGGATTGACCACCACCGGGTGCCCCACCTCCTCGAAGAGCGGAGTGTCGGCCACCGAATCCGAGTACAGGTAACAGCGCCCGACGTCGATGCCGTGGCGGGCGAGGATCTCCTTGACCCGCTCGCGCTTGCCCTCGCGAAAGACGATGGGCGCGACCAGCTCCTCGGTGGAGACGCCCTGCTTGATGACCGCCCGCGTCCCCACCGCCTCGTGCGCGTGGAGGAAGCGGCCCAGCTCGTCGATGATGAACTGCGGCGACCCCGACGCCACCAGCACCAGGTGACCCATCAGCAGATGCTTGCGCACCGCCCGCAGCCCCTGCTGGGTGACGCGCTTCTTGATGTGCCGCTCGAAGCACTTACGCGCCAGATCGCGCAGCCGGTCGGCGCGGATGCCCTGCTGGCAGCGGCTGCCGAGCGCGACCATGTCGGATTCACCCAGCCGCTTGCGCGCGTATTCGTAGAGGGCGCGCGGCACCTGCGAGCGCACTGACGCGGCCATCTCGCGGTTGGAATACAGGTACCAGGTGAAGATGGTGCCGGCGTTGCCGTCGAGGAGCGAGTCGTCGATGTCGAAGACCGCCGCCGTGCGCTGGAAGGGCTGCATCACTTGGCCTCGCGGTAGAGGCCGTCGCCCGGCAGGCGGCGCGCGTCGTCGGGGCGCGGCTCGCCCTTGAGCAGCTGGCGCCGGTAGAGGTTCTTGCTGTCGGTCCAGCGGCCTTCGGCCTGCGCCATCAGCTGGCCGAACGAGGCCACCCGCGTGTCCAGCTCGTCGAGGGCGTGGACCACCATCGCTTCCAGCGTGGCGGGCTCGCGCGGGCTGCCGTACTCGAGCTTGCCGTGGTGCGCGACCACGAGGTGGGTGATGCGCCACTCCAGCTCCGCAGGAAAGCCCTCGATGCGCGCCGCCTTCTCGCGGATGAGCTGGCAGGTGAGCACGAGGTGGCCCACCAGCTTGCCTTCGTCGGTGTATTCGAAGCCCGGCTGCGGCGAGATCTCGCGCGCCTTGCCGAAGTCGTGCAGCAGCGCGCCGGCGGTGACCAGGTCGCGGTCGAGGTGCGGATAGTGATCGCAGATCCGCCAGCCGAGCTGCAGCACCGAGAGCGTGTGCTCGCAGAGCCCGCCCAGCCAGGCGTGGTGGATGCCCTTGGCGGCCGGCGCCACCTGGAAGGCGGCGGCGAGCTTCGGGTCGTCGAGGAAGGCGTCGCAGAGCGCGCGGACCTGCGGGTCGTGCACCTGCGAAACGAGCGCGCGGATCTGCGCGAACTGCGCGGCGGTGTCGAGGGCAGGGCGCTCCATCGCTTGCCTCCTTATCACAGGGCAAAGGCAGCGGATGGGGCGCCTCGGTCAGCCGTCCGGCTGCGCCCGGCGGCGGGCTCGCGGTAGGGTTCCCGCATGCGACTCCTCCTTTTCCTCTTCGCCGTCTCCCTCGCCGCCCACGCCGACGATCCGCCGTGGGAGCAGAAGGACTTCGACTGCAAGCGCCCCGACAGCTGCGACGCGCAGCAGTGCTGCCAATACGGCCTCGCCGTCTTCACCCGCGAAGCCGCCGGCGAGGGTCTCAAGGAAGTGAAGGCGGTGGGCCAGGTGGACGCGCCGCCCGAGAAGGTCTTCGCCGTCGTCAGCGACTACGAGCACCAGACCGGCAACCTGCCTTACGTCCAGGACCAGGCGGTCTTCTCGCGCACCGCGGGCGAATGCGTCTTCTGGGCCGTCGCCGACTTTCCCATGGTCTCGAAGCGCGATTGGGTGGTGCGGGCCAAGCTGGAGAGGAACCTTCCCGGCGGCGTCTACCGGACCTCGTGGCAGCCGGCGGTGGTGGCGGACGTGCCGCCGCCCGAGGACGGCGTGGTGCGCCTCAAGGTCAACACCGGCAGCTGGACGCTTTTGCCGCTCGACGGCGGCAAGCGCACGCTCGCGACCTACCAGCTTCTCACCGACCCGGGCGGGAGCATTCCGCGCTTCATCGCCAACAAGGCCAATACCACCGCGCTGCCCGAGCTGTTCGCGCGGGTCCGCAAGCGGGCGGAGGCGAAGTAGCCGGCCTCGACCAACGAGCTGCTAGCCTTCCGCTTCCTCGTCGTCTGAGGCAGCCTTGGCGCCGGCCACCTTCTTGGCCGCCTGCCGCGCCTTCTCGGCCTCGACGGCGGCCAGCTCCTCCGCGGGACGCGGCTCGAGGGTGAAGTCCGAGATCTTGCCCTGCGCCTTCAGCGAGCGGAGGCCCTGGTCGAGAGCCAGCCAGCGAGACTTCGCCCGCACCTTGATCATCACCGGCGCCGCCGGCCGCTTGATGAGGCTGACCGGATCGTACGCGCCCGAAAGGATGCTCACCGACCAGTTCGCCTCCAGGTCGGTGTCGACGCGGACGTCGCACTCCTTGCCCTCCCAGATCGCCTTCGCCATGCGCCTTCTCTAGCATGAGAATCAGCGGGCGGGTACGGCGTGAACGGCCCCCGGCGGAAGCGCTCCGGTCTTGCGGGCCACGGTGCCCGCGTGCGACTGGATCCAGAAGACGCCGACGAGGCCGAGCAGCATCATGGCGAGCGTGATCCAGAAGAGCTGCTTGTTGTCGCGCCTGGTCTCCTGGTGCATGCCGTGGATCCAGGGCAGGTCGCGGGCGCGGACCCACTTCTCGCCGCGCAGGACGAGGTCGTCGGCGGCGATGACGCCGCGCCTGTACAATTGCAGGAACTCCTTCTGGCTCTGGACGGTCAGACCCTGCGCCGCGCCCTGCTGCTTGACCTCGAGCTTCATCGGGCGGTCAGCTTAGGGTCGGCGCCGCCCGCCAGCAACGAGTGTTCGTCTGCGACGCGGCGCGGTGCGAATTGGATTGCGCGATTCAATTCGAAATCGCGTTGACCATTGCGCACCGCAATGCGGCAAATGCTGCAATGAAACTTGCAACTCATTGATTTTCATGGAATCAAGCTAACGGCAGACGAGTTGCAAATGAAACTGCGGATCGCATCTCGAGCACCCGCAGAACCTCCGAGGTCAAGAGTGTCCGAAAAGCTTGCCGCCCAGAATGAGCCCGACAGCCCGTCCTCGATTCCGAGCTTCGATCGCTCCGCCGGCGCCCGCATCCTGGCGCGGTCTTTCTACAAGGAACTGCGCTCGAGCGGGTACACGCCGAAGCAGCTGCTCGCGCTCTCGACGGAGCTGATCGACCTGATCACGCAAGACCTCCAGGCGGACCGCAAGGGCGCTGCGTAGGGGGCGGTTCGTGTTTCTGTTTCCGAGTTGGAGCGGCCCGGTGCCGCTCTTTTGTTTTTGAGCAAGGCGCCTGCATCGTCGCCTTGACGATCCCGCTCTCGAGCCCTATGTGTGCCTCCCTCCAAGGAGGCTTTCTACATGGCTCGCTTCGCCATCAACGGATTCGGACGCATCGGCCGCAACATCCTTCGCGCCGCCATCAAGCGCGGGGCCCAGTTCGAGGTCGTCCTCATCAACGACATCGACAAGCCGAAGACGCTGGCGCACCTCTTCAAGTACGACTCCGTGCACGGCGTCTTCGACGGCACCGTCTCGTACACCGAGGACGCGGTGGTCATCAACGGCACCAAGATCCCGGTCACCGCCAAGCGCGACCCGGCCGAGCTGCCGCACAAGCAGCACGGCGTGGACATCGCGCTCGAGTGCTCGGGCCGCTTCACCGACCGCGAGAGCGCGAGCAAGCACCTGACCGCGGGCGCGAAGAAGGTCCTCATCTCGGCGCCAGGCAAGGGCCAGGACTTCACCATCGCCTTCGGCATCAACCACGAGAAGTACGACCCCGCGAAGCACCACGTCATCTCCAACGCCTCGTGCACCACCAACTGCCTGGCGCCGGTGGCGAAAGTGTTGATGGAGAGCTTCGGCATCGAGCGGGGCCTGATGACCACCATCCACTCGTACACCAGCGACCAGCGGCTGCACGACCTGCCGCACGAGGACCTCCGCCGCGCCCGCGCCGCCGCCATCAGCATGATCCCGTCGTCCACCGGCGCCGCCAAGATGATCGGCGAGGTGATTCCGGAGTTGAAGGGCAAGCTCAACGGCACCTCCATCCGCGTGCCAACGCCCAACGTCTCGATCGTCGACCTCACCGTCGAGCTTTCCAAAAAGACCAGCGTCGAGGAGATCAACGCCGCCTTCAAGACCGCCGCCGAGGGCAAGCTCAAGGGCGTGCTCTTCTACAACGTCGACCCGACCGTCAGCGTCGACTACAACGGCAACCCGCACTCGTCGATCTTCGACTCCACGCAGACCGCCATCGCCGACGACGGCAAGTTCGCCAAGGTCTTCGCCTGGTACGACAACGAGTGGGGCTTCTCGAACCGCATGGTGGACGTGGGGACGCTCATCGGCGGGAAGCTGTAGAGCGGCTTCGGCATGATCAAATCGATCGAGCAGCTGGACCTTGCCGGGAAGCGGGTCTTCATCCGGGTGGACTTCAATGTTCCGCTCGACAAGAAGACGGGCGCGGTCAAGGACGAGGCGCGCATCCAGGCGGCGCTGTCGACCATCCGGTATGCGCTGTCCCGGAAAGCGAAAATTATACTTGCTTCACATTTAGGGCGACCCGACGGCAAGGAAGTCCCCGAGCTGTCGCTGGAGCCGGCCGGCGCGGTGCTCTCGCGGCGGCTCGGGCAGGACGTCATCTTCGCCGACGACTGCGTGGGCGACGGCGTGCGCAAGCTTGCCTCCGAGCTGCGCGAGGGGCAGGTGCTGCTGCTCGAGAACCTGCGCTTCCACGCCGAGGAGGAGAAGAACGACGACGAGTTCTCGCGGCAGCTGGCGGCGCTCTGCGAGGTCTACGTCGACGACGCCTTCGGCACCGTGCACCGCGCCCACGCCTCCACCGTCGGCATGGTCAAGCACGTCGCGCAGAAGGGCGCGGGCTTCCTGGTCGCCTCGGAGCTGAAGCACCTGCAGCCGCTGCTCAAGGGAGCGCCGCGGCCGTACCTCGCCATCCTTGGCGGCGCGAAAGTCAGCGACAAGATCAAGGTCATCGACCAGCTGCTCGGCCGCGTGGACGGGCTGCTCATCGGCGGCGCCATGGCCTACACCTTCCTCGCGGCGCGGGGCCTTCCGGTGGGTGGGTCGCGGGTGGAGAAGGACAAGATCGACGTCGCCCGGCGCATCCTCGATCGCAGCAAGGTCGAGGTGATGCTGCCCACCGACCACGTGGTGGCGCGGGAGGCGAAGGGCGGGGTGCCGGTCGAGGTGGTCCAGTCCATCGCCGAGGGGATGCTGGGCCTCGACATCGGGCCTGCCACCCGGGCCCTCTACCGGGAGAAGATCGTTGGTGCTCAAACGATCTTCTGGAACGGGCCGATGGGCCTCTTCGAGGTGCCCGAGTTCGCGGCCGGCACGCGCGCCGTCGCCGAAGCGCTGGCCGAGGCCACCCGCCGCGGCGCCCGCACGGTGGTGGGCGGCGGCGACTCCGCGGCGGCGGTGGCGGAGATGGGCCTGGCAGGCGCGGTCACCCACGTCTCCACCGGAGGCGGCGCCTCGCTGGAGTTTCTCGAGGGGCGCGAGCTGCCCGGCGTGAAAGTGCTGGAGGAGCCATGACGCGCCGGAAGTTCATCTGCGGCAACTGGAAGATGTTCAAGACCACCGCGGAGGCGGTGCAGCTGGTGCGCGACTTGCGCCAGCGGCTCAACAGCCAGGTGCAGGTCGGCATCGCGCCGCCCTTCACCGCGCTCTCGCCGGTGAAGCAGGCGCTGCAGGGGTCGCCCATCCAGCTCTTTGCGCAGAACTGCCACTTCGAGAAGCAGGGCGCCTTCACCGGGGAGATCAGCGCCGCCATGCTGGCGGAGGTCGGCTGCGACGGCGTCATCCTCGGCCACAGCGAGCGGCGACAGCTCTTCGGCGAGACCGACGAAGGCGTCAACAAGAAGCTGCGCGCGGCGCTCGAGGCGCAGCTCTCGGCCATCGTCTGCGTCGGGGAGACGCTGGCCGAGCGCGAGGGCAACCGCACCTGGGAGGTGGTCAGTCGCCAAGTGAGCGGGGCGCTCGCGGGCATTGCACCCGAGCAGGTGGCGAAACTGACCCTGGCCTACGAGCCTGTCTGGGCCATCGGCACCGGCAAGGTGGCGACCACCGCGCAGGCGCAGGAGGTGCACGGGCAGATTCGCGGCCTGCTGCGCGAGCTGGCCGGG
>JANXXR010000470.1 GCA_025350525.1 Deltaproteobacteria bacterium | reverse complement strand
GTGCGGCAGCGGCGCCGCTCGGAGGAGCGGCAGGGCGCACCGGAGCGCGTCCGACAAAATTGTTGCCCGCGTCCCCCTGCCCCGACCTTCTCGTCGGAACGCGAGCGGGTCCGGACCTGCGCCACAGAGTGAGGCCGGGTTGGTCCCTCGCTTGCACTTCCGGCCAGCGCGGCATCCCGCCGCTAGCAGGAGCGTGTGTGCCGAGAGCCAGCCGATGAAGCGCATCGAAGCCATCCTGCGGCCCTCGCAGCTCGACCTGGTACGGGAGGCGCTCGACGTGGTGGGGGCGCACGCCGTCACCGTCACCGAGGTGCGCGGCTCGGGCGGTCACGGCAACGCCATCGAGGTCTACCGCGGCGCCGAATACACGAGCGGGCTCGTGCCCAAGGTCAAGCTGGAGGCGGTGGTGCCCGACGACCGCGTCGCCGAGGTGGTGGAGATGCTCGAGCAGATCGCCCGCACCGGGCGGAGCGGCGACGGAAAGCTCTTCGTCACCGATCTGGTGGAGGCGGTGCGCGTCCGCACCGGAGAGCGCGGCGACGTGGCGCTCTGATCTTCAGCGCCGCCGTGGCCAGAGCTCCGCGAGCAGGCTGCGCAGCGCGGCCCGCTCGCGCGCAGGCGAGAGCAGCGGCCGCAGCGCGAGGCAACGGCGGCGAAGATCCGCGAGGAAGGCGGGCTCGCGCTCTGCGCGCAGCAGCAGCGCGGCCAGCGCGCGCTCGTCGCCCAGGGGAAAGAGCCCCGGATAGGTCTCGCCGAGGATGGCCTCCATGCTGGGGATGCGCGAGGCCACCACCGGCGTTCCCGCCGCCACCGCTTCCGAGACCACGTTGGCGCCGCCCTCCATCTCCGAGGTCACCGAGAGCAAGCGCGCCGAGGCGATGAGCGCGCGCGCCTGCCAGCGCGGCACCTCGCCCAGCCAGCGGTAGCGCGGGTTCATGCGCATCTCGGCGCGGGCGGCGGTGCCCAGCGCGGGCGTGAGCGCGCGGCCGGCGTGCACCACGCGCAAGAGCGAGACTTCGGGCAAAAGCCGCGCCGCCAGCGCCGTGCGCAGCGGATCCTTCTCGCTGCGCAGGTGCGCGACCACCGCCACCACGAACGCCCGCGTGTTCGGCGATGGAGCGCGCGCGGGCCGCGGCGCCGACTGCGGGACCAGCCGCGCCTTGCCGCGCAGCCGCTTGGGAAGCTCGGCCGGCGCGCCCGCGTGCAGGACGATCAGCCGCGCCGCCACCTCGAGCGCGCGCTGCGCCTGCGCGTCGTCGTGGATGTCGCGGTAGAGATCGGTGCCGGTCAGCGCGACCACCACCGGCCGGTCCGGCGCCTCCCGCAGCGACCGCTCCACCGAGGGGAACGAGCGGCGCGCATGCAGCGCGATGAGCAGGTCGCAGCGCGGGGCCTCGCCGGGCGCCACCAAAACCGCGCGGTGGCCGAGCGCGCGCAGCATCGCAGCCCAGCGGAGCGCGGTGATGCGGTTGCCCAGCCGCGATCCCCGGGGCGCGGGACAGACGAGCGCGACGCGCATGCGCCCGCAGACTATGCTCCAAGGCCATGTCCTCGCCAGCGCAGATTGCGATCCGGGCCGGGCTGCGCGACGCCCGCGCGCGCACGCTTTTGCTGGTCTCCGATCTCGACGACGCGCAGTGGCTGGGGCCGCGGCTCGCCATCGTCAACCCCATCCTCTGGGAGGTCGGGCACCTGGGCTGGTTCCAGGAGTACTGGACGCAGCGCCGCGCGCTCTCGACAGCGCCGCTCTTGCAGCAGGGAGACGCGCTCTACGATTCGGCGCGGGTCGCGCACGACACCCGCTGGGACCTGCCGCTGCTCCCGCGCCCTGAAGTCCTGCGCTACCTCGAAGCCGTGCTCGATCGCGCGCTGGCCGCGGAGCCCGGCTACTTCCACGCGCTCGCGCTCGCGCACGAGGACATGCACGGCGAGGCGCTGCTCTATACGCGACAGACGCTGGGCTATCCGGCGCCGCTGCTTCCGCACGCCGCCGCCGCCGCCGAGGCGGGCCCCCTGCCCGGCGACGTCGAAGTTCCGGGCTGCACTTTCCAGCTGGGCGCCCGGCCCGGCGCGCCCTTCGTCTTCGACAACGAGAAGTGGGCGCATCCGGCGACGGTGGCCTCGTTCCGCATCGCCCGCGCCCCGGTCACCAACGAAGCGCTGCTCGAGTTCGTCGAGGCGGGAGGCTATGGCGACGAGCGCTTCTGGAGCCCGGAAGGCTGGCGATGGCGCGCGGCCGCGGGCGCCGGACATCCCGTCTATTGGCGCCGCGGCGAGGGAGGGCGCTGGTTCGAGCGGCGCTTCGACGCGGAAGTTCCGCTGCCGCCGCACAGGCCCGCCATCCACGTCTGCTGGCACGAAGCCGACGCCTTCTGCCGCTGGGCCGGACGCCGCCTGCCCACCGAGGCCGAGTGGGAACTGGCCGCGTCCACGCCAGAGAAGCGCGCCTTTCCCTGGGGGGACGCGCCGCCGGACGGCTCGCGCGCGAACCTTGACGCCGCGGCGGGCTGGACGGTGGATGTCGCCGCGCATCCCGAAGGCGACAGCGCGTATGGTTGCCGCCAGTTGATCGGCAACGTCTGGGAATGGACCGCGAGCGACTTCCAGCCGTACCCGGGCTTCGTCGTCGACCCTTATAAGGAATACTCGGCGCCCTGGTTCTCGAGCCCGCACAAAGTGCTGCGCGGCGGGTGCTGGGCCACCCGAGCGCGCCTGCTCCGCAACACCTGGCGCAACTTCTACCCGCCCGACCGCCGCGACGTGCTGGCCGGCTTCCGCACCTGCGCGCGGTGAAGCCGTCCGGTCCGCCGTCCGACTGGCTGGATGCGCCGGAAGCTGACCACCACTTCCGCGCCGAGGGCGCGCGCCACCCGCTGCAGGAGATCCAGCCTTGGGAGGACTCGCGCTCGTTCCATGCGAGCGATGCGCGGCTGCCTGGTGAGGGAGTCAGGCAGAACTGGCAGAGTCATCTCGGAAGCAAGCGTTCAGCTGGCGGAGGCACCATGAATGAGGACTCGAATGAGACGAAACGGCTCGGGTGTGGGTCGTACGCCGCTTCGGTCTTATCGTTCGTTCCTCTCCTGGGAGTTGTCTGGGGACTCGCTTGCATCCTACGGATTGGATTTGGGGCCCGAAGTGGTCGGCGGACTGGCGTGCCATCACGAATCGTCGGATGGGCGCCACTTTGGGTCTGCTAGGAAGCCATACATCTTAATCGTTGCTGCCCGAAAGTATGAGTACGCTTGCTCCTTCCGAAGTCCCTTGCGTACCGAAGGACCAAATTCTTTCACAAGCTGCTGTTTCAGCCCTTGCCTCTGAACTTTTGTGATTCGAAAACGATGGGTTAATCTCCCTCTGTCATCGTATGTGACCAGTGCGTATGTGGTCATCAAGAACGAGCCCATGAGCTTCTCCCACGCGATATCTAGATTGTGCCGCGTGGTCGCTAACCGCTCCGACACAGTTCCGTTGCCCGGCCACTGACGGGTGCCTGCCTGGTTGAGAAGTTCGACCAGTTCCTTCTCCACCTGCTCGTTTGAAAAGCGGAGAAGGTCGAGTGCCTCGAGGATCAGCTCCGTCGTGCCCTTTATCTTGTCGTCTTTGCTCTCGACAAACCCCGCTAGAATTGTGCCCACGCAAGCGTAGTATTCTCGCGCCGATTTCAGGTTGTAGACAGCGCGCTCCCAACTCCCATCGAACGGCTTCTCTTCGTAGACCAACCCTTGCCCGGCCCAAGTCAAACTCTGGACCACCGATTTCAGGTAGGCGAAAGGGTCATTATTCGATGCCGTGAAATCCGGCATGCATGACGCTGCCCGTGCAGTTGCTGGCACCAACACGGAGATTATCAGCGCAATCGCGAGGACACGGCAGGTCACACGAAAACTCCTCCCCCTACGAACAGGTAACAGTAGCACCGATCTGTTTAGGGCCATGACGGAGGCAGGAAAACGGTCCGCCGGAGCTGGCAAGATAGGCTAAGGCTGGGAGAGACCCTGTTGGGGTTCAGGCGTCCGAAGTCCTGCGGGTAGCAACCGTCTCTTTCTGGCGTACAGTTCCAATTCCTTTACGGAGAGCGGTGGAAGCGTGAGCGTCCTTGAGCGGCTTCTAGCAGACCTCGGAGCCGTCGCGTTCCTGGCCCCGTTGTGGCTCTGGCTCTTCAAGGCCGCGGCGACGCGTGCGCTGGACAGGAGCCTTCACCAGCAATTGGAAAGCCACAAGCACGAGCTCCAAGCGCTCGGAGACAAGCTTCGTCACAACCTCCAGCGGGAGATGCTCCTCGCCGAGCTGCGCACGAAGCGTGTGTTCGAGGTGTATCCGAAACTATTCGAGGTCTTTCAGCTAAGCGCCGCCGCGATCCGACGTGTCCAAGAGTTGAAGACGCAAAAGCAACCGGAGCAGGAGCTGCTCAAGGCCAAAATCGACGCCCGCGACAAGTATATCGACGCTAAGAATTATGCGGTGCTGAACCGCATATTCCTTTCCAAGGAAGTCTTGGGCGCGGCTGAGGCCTGCGACAAGAAGTTCCTCGCGCTCTTGAAGGAAACGGGCGCAGAGCCGGGTTCCTCCAAGAGCCTGACTGAACTGACCGCCGAGTATGTTTCGTTGCTGGATACGCTGGTCGATGTGATGGGCACGGAGTTGTCGCCGAGGGAGGTCACGGCTTAGCTGGGATGAGTTGCCGGACCGTGCTCGTTCAGCTGGCGGCTTACTTGCGCTTGCGCCTGCGATGCTTCGGCTCGGGCGGCCATCGACCGATCTTCCCGCCCAGCCTCACGCACTTCTCGGGCGGCGCGCTGATCCCCATCGCGATGGCGTTGAAGAGGATGTCCCGTTTCCACTCGGGCCCCGGCTCGAAGATCGATATATGAGTCCGAGCGTCGAAGCGGCGCGGAAGGTGACGAGGTAACTGCACAGTGCGGAGAAAAAGTGGAGCCGACAGCCGGAGTTGAACCGGCGACCTACGGTTTACGAAACCGTTGCTCTGCCAACTGAGCTATGTCGGCCCAAGGGGACGCTGCTTCTAGCAGCGCCGCCGCACGGCGGTCAAGGTGCGGATCAGCGCTCCGCCGACGGCGCCGACCCCGAGGGCTCGGAGGTCCCGGGCGCGTCTGAAAAAATGCCTCAGAACTGTAAGCCGGCCGCGGCGGTCGACTGCAAACGCCGGTGGCGTTGACAACCCGAGCCCGAAGCACAGACTCGCGCCATGAAAACGCCGCTGCGGACACTCTGCGTGCAGGCCGCGCTGTTTGCGGCCTGCACTTCCCGCGCGCCTTCCGGACCTGCCGAGGCGCAGCTTGCCACCGACCTGAACGCCGGCATGGTCGACACCGCGCTGGGCCTGATCGCGAGGGCGGGAGGACCGCGCGCCGAGCGCATCGCCGGCATGAAGGCGGGAGTCTCGGCGCTGCCCGGAGCCGCGGGCGCGCCGGTGGCCGCGGGAGCTCCGCCCGCCCAGGAGCCCGCCGGAGCCGGCGACGTGCGCTGGGACGACGAGCCCTACGGCGCCATCGCCGCGGCGGCGCGGGGCGAGCTGTTGCCGGCGCCCGATTCCGGAAAGGATGTTCCGCCGCTCTGGCGCGATCCCGGGGGCGCCTGGGTGGCGGTGGGCGGGCGCGCCGAGGTGCTGCTGGTGGCGGTGGACGAGCTGGGCGATCACGGCGCGCCGGTGCGCTTCACCGCGCTCACCGACGGCTGGCTCAAAGGCAAGGTCGCCTTGGCCTCGCCGGTCGAGGGCATGTCGCTCGCCCACTTCGCCGCGCTCTACCAGGCCTGGACGGCCGAGCGGATGGAGGCCTGGCTCAGGCAGCTCAAGGACAACGAGCCGCAGCTCTACGCCACCGACGAAGAGGTGCGGCAGGCGGTGGTGTCCGGCCGCGCCGCCGTCGGCATCGTCTCCAGCGACGAGGCGGCCAAGGCGTCGGCGAGCGCGGCCCACGTGCTCACCGTCTATCCGAACCAGAAGTCGATCGGCACCTTCGTCTGGCCGACGGCGATCTCGGTGCCGAAGAACGCCAAGAACCCCGAGGCGGCGAAGAAGCTGGCGGAGCGCCTCGCCGACCGCAGCACCGAGCAGCTCCTGGTGGCGCGGCAGCCGGGCTACCTGCCGCTGCGCGCCGACATCCCGGTGCCGCCCGGCGTCCGCTCCGCCGCAAATCTGGTGGTGCTCTCGGTCGATCCGTCGCGCATCGTCTCGGAGATCGCGCTGCGCAAGGTCTCGCTGGCGCGCTGGGCGGCCTCGATTCCCAAGCCGTCCCCGCCGCCGGTCCAGACGACGACCGGGCAGTAGCGTCAGTCGATGAAGGAGTGGTTGCGATCGAGGCCGCTCGCCACCGGCGCGATGCGGGGCGAATCGTCGAGGCCGAGGAACTCGCGCATGGGCAGCGCCGCATCGAGCGGATGGCGCCTCTGGCCCTCGCGGACCACGTAGCGGTTGCGCCGCCCTTCCCGCGCCCGCAGCAAGTAGCCGGCCTCCTCCAGCTCGGAGACGATGCGCTGCACCGCGCGCTCGGTGATGCCGATGCGCCCGGCCACTTCGCGCAGGGTGAGCCCCGGCTCCTGCGCGAGGCAGCGCAGGACGTACGCGTGGTTGGTGACGAATCCCCAGGTCTACTCGGTCATGCAGCCATCCTGCACGGCGGCGCGATCCCGTCCAGAAAATCGCGAACTAGACTTCGGGCTTCGCCGAGGGCTCGCGGACCATCGCCGGCAGGTCGAGCGACGGCAGCGGCGGCGGCGGCAGGCGCGCCACCGCGAGCGCCGCGCCCTTTCCGATGTCGTCCTCGCGCGGGACCATGCCGGTGGTCGCCGTCATCATCCGCTCCAGCGTCTGGAAGAAGCGCAGGCGGAAGAGCGCCTCGTTCAGCCAGCCGACGGTGATGCAGTAGTACTTGGCGTAGGGAGCGGCGTGGTGCAGCGAGTGGTGCTCGGGCGGCAGGATGAGATTGGCCCGCTGCAGCAAGCCCGCCAGCCGCGGCCGCGTCTCCATGTGCGCCCACTTGTGGAACTGGTTGGTGCCGAGGATGGAGAGGCAGAGCGAGAACATCATCACCGAGGCGAAGAAGAAGCCCGCGCCCGACTGCGGCAGGAGCAGCGCGCCCACGGCGGGGCCGAGGGAAGCGAAGCAGTTGTTGCCGTTGGTCTCGACGAAGTCGTGCCGGGTGATCTCCTTCTGATCGACGTGGTGCTCGCGGAAAGGCCGGATGAGGGCCTTGCCGACCAGGGGCCACTCGGGCGTGCCCCAGGTGTCGGCGGCCCAGTGCACGAAGCCGGAGACGAAGTCGGCGAGGACGAAGCCGAGCATGAAGGCCGAGAGCGCGAGCCAGGGGCTGCGGAACGCCCGCGGCGCGATGCGCGCGGCGAGCCCGGCCATGACCAGCGCGTAGGCCACGATGCTGGCCTTCTCGAAGTTGCGCACGGCGGGGCTGTACCCCTCGCGCAGGGCGGATTTGTCGCGCTGCCGGATCTCGAGCTCGCTCATCGACTGTTCTCCGAAAGTGAGTGTGGCATAGAAGCGGCGCTGCATGAAATACGGATTGGAGGCCGCGGCAGATTCGTCAAAAGGGTTGCGGAGCGGGCGCTCGCTGCTAGAGATCGCCCCATGCGCAGACTCCTGCTGCTCGCCCTGGTGTCGATCTCCTGCAAGCAGCAGCCGCCCGCGCCCAAGGCCTCGGCAGGGCCGCAGGTGCGGGAGATCGCCGTCACTGGCAAGGGCTTCGAGCCGGCGCGGGTCGAGGTGACGCCCGGGCAGCCCGTGGTCCTGCGCTTCACCCGCAAGGTGGCGGAGACGTGCGCCGACGCGGTGGACGTCCAGGGCGACTCGGTCCGCCACATGCTGCCGCTGGACACGCCGGTCGAGGTCAAGCTGAGCGCGCCGCCCTCGGGGGAGCTCGCCTTTGCCTGCCCGATGAAGATGATTCACGGCGCGGTAGTGGTAGTTGCGCAATAGTGGTGGTCGCGCAGTAGTCCTTTCTGAGAAGGAGGCCGCCCCATGCACTTCGCCCTGCTGCACGACGGGCGCCCCGCGCTGCTCCGGGTAGAAGGTCCGCCTGTCGGGCCGGTGGCGCTCTTCTTCCATCCCTTCCCGCTCCACGCCGACGTCTGGGAGGAGATGCTCATCGCCTGCGCCGCCTCGGGCCTGTGCGCGGCGGCCCTCGACGCGCCGGGCTTCGGCGGCACGCCGGCCCTGGGCCAGCCGCTCACCATGGAGAAGCTGGCCGAGCTGGGCGCCTGCGCCCTCGACACGCTGGGCTCGCGCCGCGCTTCTGTCGTCGGCTGCTCGATGGGCGGCTACGCGGCCATGGCCTTCGCGCGGCTCTTCCCCGAGCGCCTCTCCGCCATCGCGCTGCTCGCCACCAAGGCGAGCGCGGACACCGAGGTCGCCAGGCAGAACCGCGAGCGGCAGGCGCAGCTCGCGCTCTCGAGCGGACCCGACGCCGTGGTCGCCGAATTCATGCCCAAGCTCCTGGCGCCCGATCCCGCGCCCGGCGTGCGCCACCGCATCTCCGAGCTCGCTCGCCGCGCTACGGGGCAGGGCATCGCCGAGGCGCTGCGGGGAATGGCGCTGCGTCCCGACTCGCTGCCCGACCTGCCCCGCTGGACCGCGCCCACGCTGCTCATCGCCGGCGAGCACGATCAGCTGATGCCGCGCTCGGAGATGGAGGCGCTCGAGCGGGGGATCCCCGGGTCGCGGCTGGTGATCGTCGAAGGCGCGGGACACCTGCCCTTCCTCGAGAAGCCGCGGGTGGTGGCGCCGCTCTTGACGGCGCATCTGCAGATCCGCGTCCGCGGTTGAGGTTATCCGGCGGTGGTTATCCGGCGGTGGTTATCCGGCGGTGGTTATCCGGCGGTGGTTATCCGGCGGTGGTTATCCGGCG
>JANXXR010000342.1 GCA_025350525.1 Deltaproteobacteria bacterium | reverse complement strand
CGCGGCGCCGGGCGCGGGCCGCGTCGTCCTCGATGCCGGCCGTCCCGCTCGCCAGCACCAGGCGCGCGACGCTCTCGGGCCGCCGCAGCGCCAGCGCCAGCGCCAGCCGCGCGCCCATCGAGTAGCCGCCCAGGACGACCGGCCCCGGCTCGAGCATCGGCTCCAGCTGGTCGAGGCCGTCCTCCCACGACGACGCGGGCGGAGTCCCGTCGTGGCCGGGCAGCGCCGGGGTGACGGCGTCGATGCCGAGGTGCTGGAACGACGACGAGCCGCCGGTGAAGCCGTGGAGGAGGACCGTCCTCATGGCGCGCTCCCCAGCGCTTCCACGACCGCCTGCTGCAGGGCGCGGTGCTGTTCGACGTTGCGGGCGCGGTCGGTGCGGGCTTCGATCAGGCGCAGCGCGGGAGGGGCCAGGAGCGCGGCGCGCAGCGAGCGGGCGTCGGTGGCGCGGACGAACTCGGCGCCGCAGAGGAGCGCTGCGCCAGCGAGGTCGAGCCCGTGCGGCGTGGCGAAGAGCTCTTCGAATCGGTCGGTGCGCTGCGCGATGGGCAGGAAGCTGAAGATGCCGCCGCCGTCGTTGTTGACGGCCAGGACGGTGAGCGGAATGCGCAGGCGCGCCGCGGTGACGAGGCCGCCCAGGTCGTGCAGCAGTGCGAGGTCGCCGACCAGCGCCACCGTGCGCTTGCCGCTCACCGCCGCCGCGCCCGCCGCGGACGAGATGATGCCGTCGATGCCGTTGAGCCCGCGGTTGGCCAGCACGCGGCCGCCGCGGGAGGCGAAGTTGTCGAGGTCGCGCACCGGCATGCTGCTCGAGACGTAGAGCTGGTCGGCGGCCTGCGCGGCCTCGCGGGCGATGAACGGCTCGGACCAGGGCGCGCCGGCAAAGGCGGTCTCCAGCGCGGCGCGGGCGCGCACTTCCGCCTCGGCAAATGGCGCCGCGAGCGTTCCTGCGCAGCGCGCCGCCGCGGCCAGCGCGCGGCAGGTTCCGACGGCATCTCCTTCGATGGCGACCGAGGCCGTGTGCCCCGGATCGATCAGCTCGCCGCGCTCGTGCAGCACGGCCGTGAAGCCCGCCTGCTCGACGTACGCCTGCAGGATCTTGCTGGAGAGCCCGCCGCCGATGCGGACGATCGCGTCGGGCCGCAGCGCCTGCGCCCACGGCTCGCTGCGCAGGATCAGGTCGGCGTGCGCGACGGCGCCCGGGAGCGCGAAGCGCACCTGCGAGGCGGCGTCGGCGACGACTGGATAACCGAGCGCGCGGGAGAGTTCGGCGACCGCGGCGGGCAGATCGTCCTGCGCGTCGCGAGGGCCGCAGACGATGACGCCGCGCGGGCGGCGGGACAAGGCGCCGGCGACTTCGCGCAGGTCGGGCACGCCACGCGCGCGCAAGGAAGTCGCCGCAGGAACGTCGCGCACTTCGGGGATCGGCTCCGGCACCGGCGCCAGCGGCTCGCGAAAAGGCGCGTTCAGGTGCGACGGACCCGGATGGCGCGCCGCCCTCGCGGCCAGCCCGCGCAGGTGTGACAGCGCCAGCGGATCCGGCAGCCCGAGATCGGCGAACTGCGCGTGGGCGCCGAAGAGGCGCTGCTGGTCGAGCGTCTGCGGCGCGCCGAAGCCGTGCAGCTCCGGCGGCCGGTCGGCGGTCAGCGCGATCAGCGGCACGCCCGCCGCCTCTGCCTCCAGCAGCGCCGGATAGAAGTGCGCGCCTGCGCTGCCCGAGGTGGCGACGACCAGCACCGGCCGGCCCGCCGCCCGCGCCGCGCCCAGCGCGAAGAAGGCGGCGCTGCGCTCGTCGATGACGGTGCGGACCTCCAGGATCTCCGCGCAGGCCAGCGCCAGCGGGGCCGAGCGCGAGCCCGGACAGACCACCGCGTCGCGCACGCCGCCGCGCCGCAGCTCGTCGACGAGGGCGCGCGCCCAGAGGACGTTGAAGTTGGCGGGCGGCTGAACGGCGGGCGGCTTCACGGCGCGACTCCGAGGGCGTCGAGCAGCGCGTGCGCCTTCAGCTCCGTCTCCGCCCACTCCGACTCCGCCGACGAGCCCTCGACGATTCCGGCGCCGACGAAGAGCCGCGCCTGCGTCCCGCGCACCAGCGCGCAGCGCAGCGCCACGGCCAGCTCCGCCCGATCGGGCCCGACCCAGCCGACCAGCCCCGCATAGAGCCCGCGGTCGAGCTCTTCGTGCTGAGCCAGGAAGTCGAGCGCGGCTGCAGCCGGCACGCCCGCGACGGCAGGAGTGGGATGGAGCGCGGCGGCCACGTCGGCGACGCCGCGGCCGGGCGCGAGGCGGGCGGAGATGGGCGTGTGCAGGTGCACCACGTTGGCCAGCGTGCGCAGCCCGGGCTCGGGCTTGCGCAAGACGCCGCTGCCCAGGCCGGCCAGCGCGGCGACGAGGTGATCGACGACCCAGCGGTGCTCGCGCAGATCCTTGCGGCTGCCGAGCAGCGCCGCCGCGCCGCCGGGCTGGGCCGAGCCCGCCAGCGCCTCTGTGAAGACGCGGTCGCCGTGGATGCGGCAGAGGACTTCGGGCGTGGCGCCGAGGAAGACGCTGCCGTCCTCGCCGCGGACGAGGAAGGCGCGGCAGGCCGGATACCGCTCCTCCTGCGCCGCCAAAAGCCCGGAGGTCTCGATCTCCGCCCCGGCCTCGACGTCCACCGCCCGGGCGAGCACGACCTTGCTCAAGCTGCCGGAAGCGATGGCCTCGAGCGCGCGCGCGACCAGCGCATCCCAGTGACGCCGCTCGCCGGGGGGGCGCAGGCGGCGGGCAGAGATCGAGGCGCCCTGCGGTTGCTCTGGCCGGACCGCGCCCGCGTCGAGCTTGCGCCGGGCCTCGGTAAGCCGCGCCTCCGCTCCGTCTCCAAAGGCAGCGAGAAAGTGCCTGCTGCCTTCGGTCCAGGCGAGCAGCGAGGGAAGGGTGAAGCGCAGCGCCGCGAAGCCGCGCCAGTCGGGCCCGGTCGTTCCGTCGAAAGCAGCAGCGCCGAACCAAGGCCCCGGCAGGCCTTCGGGCAGGTCCCCCGGCATGGGCAAGGACGAGAGCACCGCCCGCAGCGACGCGCCTTCCCGCCGATCGGCTTCACCAAAGGCGGCCGCGCGCACGCCGCCCGCCGGATGCGCCCAGAGGGCTGCGGCCTCGCCCAGCGCTACGAGCGGCCCTTTGGCCACCTCGGCGACCGGCGTCCGCGGGCTGGCTGTCCGCACCAGGGCCATCTGCGCTCCATCCGCTTGCCGGTCCAAGGCGGCCCGGCTATACCACACCTTGTTTCAAAACATTCTGAAACATCTGATGCAACAGATTCGGAGACGATGCGGATGACGGGACCCCGGCTGGTGCTGCGCGAGAAGAGGCCGCAAGGGTCGCGGGTCGAGCTCGCGCCCGGCGTGGTGCTGGGCGGCCGCGCCTTCGTGGTGATGGCGGGGCCCTGCGCAGTCGAGAGCGCGGCGCAGATCCAGGAGGCCGCCAAGGCGGTGGCCGAAGCCGGCTGCGCGGTGCTGCGGGGCGGCGCTTTCAAGCCGCGGACCAGCCCCTACGCCTTCCAGGGCCTCGGCGCGGCAGGCGCACGGCTGCTCGGCGATGCCGCCCGCCGGCACGGCCTGCTCGCCATCTCAGAGGTGCTGGACGCCGCCGACTTGCCGGCGCTGGAGGGCATCGCCGTCCTTCAAGTTGGCGCCCGCAACATGCACAACTCGGCGCTCCTGAAGACGCTCTCGCAGCTGCGCCGCCCGGTGCTGCTCAAGCGCGGGCTCTCCGCCACCGTCGAGGAGTGGCTGCTCGCCGCCGAGTATCTGCTGGCGGGCGGCAACGAGCAGGTGATCCTCTGCGAGCGCGGCATCCGCACCTTCGAGCCCGCGACGCGCAACACCCTCGACCTCTCCGCCGTGGCCATCGCCAAGCAGCGCACGCACCTGCCGGTGGTGGTCGATCCGTCGCACGCCTCCGGTTTGCGCGAGCTGATCGTCCCGCTCTCGCTGGCCGCGGCCGCGGTCGGCGCCGACGGGCTCCTCGTCGATGTCCACCCGCACCCTGCCGAGGCGCTCTGCGACGGCGACCAGGCGCTTCCGCCCGAAGGCCTGCGCGACCTGATGCAGCGGCTGCCGGGTGTCCTCGCCGCCGTCGATCGCGAGCTGTGGCGCGCGCCGCTGCGCCGGAAGGCGGTATGAGCGCCGAGGTCCGCGACATGTTCGCCTCCATCGCGCCGCGCTACGACGCCGCCAACGAGCTGCTCTCGCTGGGCGTGCACAAGGGCTGGCGGCGCGCGGCGGTGCGGCTCTCGCAGGCGGCGCCGGGGCAGAGCGTGCTCGACTGCGCCACCGGCACCGGCGACCTGGCGCTGGAGTTCAAGCGCACGGTCGGCGCCGCGGGCGAAGTGATCGGCACCGACTTCTGCGCCGAGATGCTGCAGGCCGCGCCGGGCAAGGCCGCGCGCGCCGGGCTGGCCGTCGAGTTCGCCGTCGCCGACGCGCTGGCGCTGCCGTACGCCGACGCCCGCTTCAACGTCGCCTCCATCGCCTTCGGCATCCGCAACGTCGACGATCCTCTGCGCTGCCTGAGAGAGCTGGCGCGGGTGGTGAAGCCAGGCGGGCGCGTGGTGATCCTCGAGTTCGGCCAGCCCACCGGCGCCTTCGGGGCCATCTTCCGCCTCTACAGCAAGGGCGTGATGCCGCTGGTCGGCGGGCTCCTCACCGGCAACCGCGCGGCGTACCAGTACCTGCCGCGCACGGCGGCGCAGTTTCCCGCCGGCGAGAAGTTCCTCGCCCTCATGCGCGAGGCGGGCGTCTTCAGCAGCGTCTCGGCGCATCCGCTGCTCTTCGGAACTGCTTTCGTCTACCTCGGGGTGAAGTAGACTTTCGCCGCTCGTGGACCGCCTCGATCAGCAGCTCGATCTCCTCGCCCGCGCCCGCAAGCTCCTGCCAGCGAGCCGCGCGCCGTACCATGCCCACTTGAAGCTGCGCTACGAGGGCGGCCGCGAAGCCGACGTCCTCGTCGGCAACCTCTTCCGGCGCGGCGAG
>JANXXR010000422.1 GCA_025350525.1 Deltaproteobacteria bacterium | reverse complement strand
GCCAGCTGCGCCTGCACATACTCGAGCACGTTCTGTCTGACCGCGGCGTGGGCTGCGGAGCCAAGCACAACGAGCAAAAGCGCGGCTACGAATACCGATCGTTTCGCCAGGGATGCGCCGTGTTGCTGTACCCGCGCAGCTCCCAATAGCCGGGCCGGTCGCGGGTCAGGATCTCGATGCGATGGATCCACTTGGCCCCCTTCCAGGCATAGAGCTGCGGCGTGATGATCCGCACCGGCCCGCCGTGCCCCAAGGGCAGCGGCTTCCCCTCGGCGGTGTGGACCAGCAGCACGTCATCCTTGAGCGCCTCTTCGAGCGGCAGGTTGGTGGTGTAGCCATCATACGCGTGCGTGGTCAGGTGCGAGGCTTCCGGCCTGGGCCGCGCTAGCGCCAGCACCGTCGAGAGCTGCACGCCTTCCCACGGCACGTCCAGCTTGGACCAGGTGGTGACGCAGTGGAAGTCGCTGACGTCCTCGTGCTGCGGCAGCTCCATGAACTGCTTCCACGACAGCTTGAGCGGCTCCTCCACCGCGCCGTCGACGATCAGCTCCCACTGCGAGATCTTCACCTCCGGTTGCCGGCCCAGGTCGAGGACAGGCCACCCCTGCGTGACCGTCTGGCCCGCCGGGACCCGCGGCATGCCGTGGCGGTTCTGAGGGCCGTGGCCTTGCGGGCGCGGATCGGCCGCGGCCGGCGTCTGTTGCATCCGCGCCTGGAAGCGGTCGCGCAGCTTGAGGCGGGCTTCCACGATGCGGGTCTCTTTCTCGTCGGGCATGGCCTTGTGATGACGAAGCGAGGTTGGCGTTGCGGTTACCCCTCCTCCTCTGTACCCTTGCGCGCGTGCGAAGCCTCCCTGTCCTTACCGACGACAAATTCCACGACGAGTGCGGCGTCTTCGGCATCTTCGGACATCCCGAGGCGGCCAACCTCTCGTACCTGGGCATCCACGCGCTGCAGCACCGCGGGCAGGAGTCGGCCGGCATCGCCTCGTGGGATGGCAGCAAGATGCACCTGCACAAGGCGATGGGCCTCGTCGCCGACATCTTCGACCAGCAGGCGATCGCAGGCCTGCCCGGGACTTCGGCGGTCGGCCACACCCGCTACTCCACCGCCGGCCAGTCGGTGCTCGCCAACGCGCAGCCGATGGTGGCGCGGACCACCGCGGGCTTCATCGCTGTGGCCCACAACGGCAACCTCGTCAACGCCGACGAATTGCGCGAACAGCTGGCCTCGCGCGGCGCGCTCTTCCAGGGCAGCTCCGACACCGAGGTCATCGTCCACCTCCTCGCCCACCAGCGGGAAGGCGCCATCGAGGAGCGCATCCGCGCCGCGCTCTCGACGGTGCGGGGCGCCTATTCGCTGCTCTTCCTCACCGAGAAGGGCCTGGTCGCCGTGCGCGATCCGCTCGGCTTCCGGCCGCTGGTGCTGGGCAAGCTGAAGAACGGCGGCATCGTCTTCGCCAGCGAGACCTGCGCCCTCGATCTCATCGAGGCCGAGTACCTGCGCGAGGTGGAGCCCGGCGAGATGGTGGTGGTGGACGACAAGGGCCTGCGCACCATCCAGACCCAGGCCAGGCAGCGGTCGGGCAAGTGCATCTTCGAGCTGATCTACTTCGCGCGGCCCGACTCCACCGTCTTCAGCCGCTCGGTCTACGCCACCCGCAAGCTGCTGGGAAGGCGGCTGGCCATCGAGGCGCCGGCCGAGGCCGACATCGTGGTGCCCGTCCCCGACTCCGGCGTGGCCGCGGCGCTGGGCTACTCCGAGCAGAGCGGCATCCCCTACGAGATGGGCCTGATCCGCTCGCACTACGTGGGGCGGACGTTCATCGAGCCCTCGCAGTCGATCCGCCACTTCGGCGTCAAGCTCAAGCTGAACCCGGTGCCCGGCGTGGTGCGCGGCAAGCGCGTGGTGGTGGTGGACGACTCCATCGTGCGGGGGACCACTTCGCGCAAGATCGTCAAGATGATCCGCGACGCCGGCGCCCGCGAGATCCACCTGCGCATCAGCGCGCCGCCGACGCGCTGGCCCTGCTACTACGGCATCGACACGCCGGTGCGCAGCGAGCTGATCGCGGCCTCGCACACCGAGGCGGAGATCGCCAGGTACGTCACCGCCGACAGCCTCGGCTACCTCTCGCGCGAGGGCATGCACGCGGCGGTGCAGGCCGAGGAGCGCTCCTTCTGCGACGCCTGCTTCACCGGCGAGTACCTGGTGCAGCTGACCCCGCCCGAGAGCGGCACGGTCGGCGAGCACGGCCCGCGCGAAGGCAAGCCCACCGGCGCCGCCGAGAACCTCACCGTCGTCCGCGCGTAATTTCTCTGCAGGAGGCAGCTGGGATACAAGTTGCCAGGCGGAGGCTTTGCGTGGCGACCATCATCGAGCTGCTCGTCAAGATCCAGATCCTCGACGACCGCCAGCACGACGCGGTGATGAGCCGCAGCC
>JANXXR010000391.1 GCA_025350525.1 Deltaproteobacteria bacterium | reverse complement strand
CGCGGGTCCGTGGCGGAAGGGGCGCGCGACGCCGGTCAGGCTCGACAGCTGGCGGATCAGGTCGAGGACACTGGTCTCGCGCGCGGTGCCGACATTGAGTGCGCCTTGCACCGCCGACTCCAGCGCCAGCGCGTTGACCCGCGCGACGTCGGAGACGTGGAGGTAGTCGCGGGTCTGCCCGCCGTCACCGTTGACGACGGGCTCGGCGCCCGAGAGCAGCTTCTCGAGGAAGATGGCCACCACGCCGGCCTCGCCGTGGGGATCCTGGCCGGGGCCATAGACGTTGGCGTAACGCAGCGCCAAGGCGGAGAGCTTGCGGCCGTAGAGCTGGAGATACTCTTCGCCGCAGAGCTTGGAGACTCCATAGGCGCTGGTGGGACGGCGCGAATGATCTTCCCGCGCGGGAAAGGTCTCCTGCTCGCCGTAGATGGCGCCGCCCGAAGAGGCGAAGACGAAGCGCCGCACTCCCGCCGCGGCCGCGGCCTGCAGCGTGTTGACGGTGCCGAGGACATTCACCGAGGCGTCGAAGAGCGGGTCGGCCATCGAGCGACGCACGTCCATCTGCGCGGCCAGGTGGAGGACGGCGTCGGGCCGCAGCTCGCGCAAGAGTGTGGACAGCTCGGGCGAGCGGACGTCGAGGACGTGCAGCGGCGCCTCGGCGGGCAGGGCCTCGCGGGCTCCGTGGCTGAGATCGTCGATGGCCGTCACGCGGTGTCCGCGTGCGAGCAGCTCGCGTACGGAATGCGAGCCGATGAACCCTGCGCCTCCGGTGACCGCGACGTGCATGACTTCCTTTCTAGCCCTGCCTGCACCTTGAGGTATACACGCCGCGATGTCCCCGATCCTCGGCGGAGCCGCGCACCAGCTCGCAGCGGCGCCTTATCTGGGCCCCGCGCCGGCCGGCGAGCGCAGGTGGCGGCCGACGGCGGACCGCGGGCTCTTCGAGCTAAGTACCAACCGCGATCGGCTGCCGTCGGGCTGGGTGCAGCTGACCCTCGACATCAAAGGCCCCCTGCCGGCAGCGCCGCGGCTCCTCGTCGACGACGGCCACGGCTTCGCAGAGGCGGCCGCGTTGCAGCTTCCCCTCCCCCGCGCCGGGCGTGTGCAGGCCATCGTCGAGCTGCCCAGGACGGTCCGCAAGCTGCTGCTCGAGGTGGGCAACGCCTCGCAGATCACCCTCGGACCGCAGCAGGCCCGCGAGCTGGGCACCCTCGAGACGGCGCTGCGCCTCTCGCTGCCCATCGTCCGCCGGCGCCTCGCCGAGCCCTGGACCCTGCCGCTCACCGCGCTCAAGCTCCTGCAGGCGCTCTGGACCGGCGAGGTGTTGCCGGGGCTCTCGCAGAAGGAGATCCACGAGGAGCCGCAGCTCTGGTACGAGCGCTGGCACGAGCGGTATGGCGCGCTGAGCGACGACGATCGCGCGGCCATCCGCGAGGCGGCGGGACGGCTGGTCGCGCGGCCGCTCATCTCCGTGCTCCTGCACAAGGGCGCGGCCAACGAGAGCGAGCTTCTGCGCGCGCGCAAGAGCGTCGAGCAACAGCTCTATCCAGGGTGGGAGCTCCTCGAGGACGAACAGGCCACCGCGCGCGGCGATTTCCTCCTCTTTCTCGACGGCCAGGGCGAGCTGGCTGAGCACGCGCTCTACCTGATCGCCGAGGAGATCGGCGCGCATCCCGGGGTGGACGTCGTCTACGGAGACGAAGACAGCCTCGACGCGCAGGGGCGCCCGCACGATCCGATCTTCAAGCCCGACTGGAACCTGGACCTCTTCTACTCGACCAACTACCTGGGCCGCGCCTTCGCGGTCCGCGCCGCGCGGGTGGCCGAGGCGGGCGGCCCGGGCGACGGCGGCTTCGAGCTCCTCCTGCGCGTCACCTCGCGCACCGAGGCCATCCGCCATGTTCCCTTCGCCCTCTACCACCGCCACGTCGGCGACGGGGCCGGCGACGGGGCCGGCGACGAGGCCGGCGACGGCGGCCTGCGCGCGCTGCAGCAGCACCTCGGCGAGCGGGCCGTGGTCGAGGCCGGCCCCTTTCCTGCCACCTATCATGTGTGCTGGCGGCTGCCGGCTCCGCCGCCGCTGGTCAGCCTGATCATTCCCACTCGCGACGCGCGCCACCTGCTCGAGCCGTGTGTCGAATCCCTCCTTTCGAATACGGCATACGAGAACTTCGAGCTGCTGGTGGTGGACAACGGGAGCAGCGCCCCGGACGCCCTCGAGTACCTGGCCTCGCTGGAGCAAAGGCAGGTGGCGCGGGTGCTCCGCTATCCGCGGCCCTTCAACTTCTCCGCGATCAACAACTTCGCCGTCGCCCAGGCGCGGGGCGAGGTGGTGGGGCTGCTCAACAACGACCTCGAGTTCATCGAGCCGCACTGGCTGGAGGAGATGGTCTCCCACGCGCTGCGGCCGGGAGTGGGCGCGGTCGGGGCGCGGCTGCTCTATCCGGATCGCACCGTGCAGCACGCGGGCGTCATCCTCGGCATCGGCGGGATCGCCGACCACCTGCACAAGAACCTGCCCGCCGAGGCGCCCGGCTATTGCGGACGGGCGCGGCTGACCCAGGACTTCTCCGCGGTGACCGCCGCCTGCCTGCTGGTGCGGCGCGAGATCTACCTCGAGGTGCGCGGACTCGACGAGAGCTTCGCCGTCGCCTTCAACGACGTAGACTTCTGCCTGCGCCTGCGCGAGCGCGGGCTGCGCAACGTCTGGACGCCCTTCGCCACCGTGCTCCACCACGAGTCGAAGAGCCGCGGCAGCGAGGACACGCTGGCCAAGTTGCTGCGCTTCCGCGGCGAGATGCGGCGGCTCAAGGCGCACTGGGGGCGGGCGCTGCTTACCGACCCCGCCTACAACCCCAACTTGACGCTCAAGGCCCGCAACGTCTCGCTGGCCTGGCCGCCGCGCGTCCGGCGCCCGTGGCTCTAGGCGGGAGGCTTGCCCCCGGACGACAGCAGCTCGACCCGGGCGCGCAAGCCTTCCAGCTCTCCCCGCAAGAGCGCGCACTCCTGGGTCAGCCGCCGCGTCCGCGAGGCGCTGCTCGAGAGCGCGATGGTGAGCGAGAGCACGTTGAGCGTCAGGTAGAGGATGGCCAGCGCGAAGAGCGCGTTGGAGGGAACTTCGATGGTCAGAGCCCGCGCCATCGCCTGCAGCAGCCGCGGGAAGAGCGCCAGCACGAAGACGGCCACGGTGGAGAGCATCCACAGGAGGCTGTCGCGCAGGCTGAGCCGGTGGAAGCGGACCAGGTAGACGACCCAGAGAAAGAACGCCAGCAGCGTGCCGCAGGCGACGACTTGCAGCTCGAGCGGCAGGAGGGGCTGGCTCACGCGGCGATCTCCGCCCGACGCACGGAGGGCAGCAGCAGGAGCGCGAGGGAGACCTTGACCAGGTAGTAGAGGGTGCCTCGGGCGCCGATGCTGCTCTTGCCGTGGTCGCGCTCGCGCATGACCACCGGGACTTCGCAGACCGCAAGGCCGCTGCGGGTGGCGCGAGCGATGGCTTCGGGCTCCGGATAGTCGGACGGATAGCTGGCGGCGAACAAAGCGATGGCGCGGCGGCCGGCGAGGCGGAAGCCCGAGGTCGGGTCGGTGACGCGTACGCCGCAGCGCAGGCGGAGGAACCAGCACAGGTAGCGGATGCCGGCGCGGCGGACCGCGGTGGAGCGAAAACCCTCGGAGCCCAGGTAGCGCGAACCGACCACGAGATCTGCGCGGCCTTCGACGATGGGCGCGAGGGCGGCGGCGATGAAGAGCGGATCGTGCTGCCCGTCGCCGTCGATCTGCGCGGCGACTTCGTAGCCGTGCTCGCGAGCCCAGAGGTAGCCGGTCTGGACGGCGCCGCCGATCCCGAGATTCTGCGCCAGCCGAAGCACGACCACGCCCTGCTCGCGGGCCAGCGCGGCGGTGCCGTCGGAGGAGCCGTCGTCGATGACGCAGACGTCCCAGGCGGGAGCGTCGCGGCGCAGCGCCTCGAGGAGCCGCGGCAGGTTGCGCTCCTCGTTCAGCGCCGGAATGATGACGAGACCGCGCATCGGCTCATTTTCTATCACGCTCCTTCGCGGGCCCGGAGCAGGCGCCGGAGCGCGCCCCAGCTGTCGAGGTAGCGGGCCCGGCAGCTGGCCACGGAGCCGCCGTCGGGATGGACGACGACGTGGGCATCGACGGTGCGGGCGGTGGCGCCGGTGCACTCGATCGACTCGATGACGGCGGGGTTGAAGGCCATCGAGAAGCTTCGCGACGGGTCGGGCGGCACGACGATGGAGAAGCCGAGGACAGAGGGCTCGAAGCGCGCGCCCTCTTGCTGGGGGCCGCAGGAGTAGTCGAAGTCGAGCGCGCTGGACGGAGCGCCGCTGGCCACGCCAAACCGGCAGAC
>JANXXR010000390.1 GCA_025350525.1 Deltaproteobacteria bacterium | reverse complement strand
CGACGCACGCGATAGAGCGCCCCGAAGCCCCCCGAGCCGACGCGCGTGATGACCCTGCCAGCCGCGTCGGTCCGTCCTACGACCTCGTAGAAGCCGATCTTCGTCCCGGCGGCGAGGTCGTTGTCTTGCGGTGGCTGGCTGTCGCTCATGGATGTCTCGAACCTCAGGGGGCGAAATCGAGTCTAACGTGCCGACCCCCGCCCTTCTCATAAAGAACGACCGAATACCGCTGTCCGGCCAGTTGTTGCTGGGGGGTATCGAAGACCACCACCACCTTCTCCTGCTCGCCAGGCGGAAGCCCACCCTTCAGGTCGGTATCGAAGGTAACGACATGTACGTCTGACGTTTCGTGATCGCCGGCAAGCTTCAACTCCGGCCGCTCGAGGACCCAGGTCTTGCTCGGATCTCGGTTCTCGACGGCCATCACCAGATAGGAGAGGCCGAACAAGCGGTACAGGTACGTCGCCTCGACGAGCAAGCGCGATTGCTTGTCGAGCGCGTGCACCGAGTGGCCCTCGAAGGTCCGCATCAGCGGAGCGGCGGTGTCCTGCGCCTGCTTCAACACGAGCGCAGCGATGTGTGCCGCGCCGGCATTGCTCGTGTTGGCCTGGCACTCGTCGAGCTGCCCGCGCAACTGTGCGTTCAGGATGCGGAGCGCCTGTGGCGAGTCGGCCGCGGCGTTCTTCTCGATCTGGACCTCGATCTCGACTTGGAGATCGACCTCCGCCGCAACGCTCGTGAGCTGAAACGAGAGCAGCGTGTTGTCGCTCAGTCCGACGGTCATCGGCAGCACCGTGCCCTTCGGCAAATCCTGCTTGGCGGCGAGGATCACTTCCGTGCCGTTGACAGTCGCCGGGAACATGAGGCCCGCGACGTCGGCAAGCTGCGCGCGCAGCACCTTTTGCGAGAAGACGAGGGTGGTGGGCACGCCCGCGGCGACATGGACCTCCGGGATCAAGTCGGAGTTCTGATCGTTGACCACGATGTGCCGTTTCTTGAGCTCGCGCGGCTTCGACGGAGCGGGCGCGGGTGCTGCGGGGAGCGGCGGAAGCTCCCCGGCAGGCTTCTTCTGCCGCTCCGCGAGTGCGGGAAGGGCGAGGAGGAGCGTGAGAGCAAGGGCGAGATCGTTGCGGGGCATTGGTCGTCCTAGCGGTGGTCGGTGGTGGAAGAAGGCTGTGGCGTCGCCGCCGGCTGCGCGGTGGTCTGCGCCCGCCAGTCGAGAATTTCGAGGCCGTCAGGATGAGTCGAGCTGCGTGGGATCACTCGTTCGACAATGTCATGCACGAGCCGATCATGCTCTGGCGCGCGGGAGGGATCCGCCAAGCTGAACTTCTTGCGGCTGACCGTCGCGCGGACGTGAAGCAGGCTTGAGGTGCGCTCGACCAGGACGAGGTCCTCTACGGTCAGCTCCGTGCGAATGCGCGCGAGCTTGTAAGCCTCGAGCAGCTTCTCTTGCGCGGCCTGCTGCGCGAGACGATCACGAAGAGGGCCGGCAGTCAGCGAGAGCGCCTCGGGCCATGTTTCCTCGATGGTCGTCGAATTCACCCCGGTCGCAAGACGAAGGAAGTCCTTCGTGAAGCGAATCATGGTCAGGTCAGAGGGCTGGTGCTTCTGGTCGGCAAGGAAGCGCGCGAGCTCCGGGCCCGCCACGGCACGCTCGACAAATTGGCTCTTCCCGTCGGGCTGCACCACGACAACGTCGGGCTCGCGCTTCGCGAGGGTGAGGGCAACGAGAGCCAGGAGCACGATGACGACGAACTGCGCTGCAATCACCCAGCTCTTCCAGGCCCCTTGCCGCGCGAACGCGGTCCAAACCGCGGGCGGTCCTCCCACGTGAGCTCTGGCAACGCGGAACGGTTGAGAGGCGCCGGCGGACATGGCTAGCTTCCTCGGCCTGGGTTGGTGGGAGGCTGGGAGGCTGCCGCCGAAGCGGTTGGCGGGTTGACCGGCGGAGCGCCATTCCTGCCACTGGGCTGAAAGGAAGAAGAGATGGTGCCTGCCGCGGCCGACCCAGCCGTCTTGCTTGCCGCGCCCGCGGCGCTGTTGCCTCCGGCCAAGTGTCTGGCGAAACCCATTCCTCCGCTGATCGCGCGCATCGCCATCGCGGAACCGTGGCCCACGACGCTCGGAGATCCACCAACGAGCTTGCCGGCGAGAACGGGCGTGGCGATAGCGGTCAGGAGCATAACGAGCGATGCCGCAAGCGCACCGACAGCCTCCTGGCCCAACAGCCCCTTCACGCCCAGCTGCAGCGTGATCGCGAGCAGCAGACCGCTGAAGATCGGCCAGCTCGCCACGGTGACGAAGTGCCCGAACCACTTTGACCCCACCCCGCTGATCCGCGGCAACGAGAAGACGAGGGCGAGGGGACCGACAACATAGAACAGCGCGCAAAGAATGGCGGAGAACATCCGCAGCACCCAATGGACCGAGGCACCGAGCAACAGCATGAGCCCGATCGCGCCGTTGAAGAGCCATCCACCCCAAATGCTCTGGTGCCACTTCTGCAGCGAAGGGTTGAGCTGGGGATCGGCGACCGGCCCATCCGCGGTCTTCGTCCCCGCGGGGGCGGACGCTGCGCTTGGAGCATCGCGCGCCACCATTGCGAGATCGAGCTGGCGCGCAAACTGCTCATGCGCGTCGGGTGGAGTCACGCGGGCGGCGATCTCCTGGGTGACGTTGATGACCGTGCCAAAGATGGGCCGATAGGCGATCAAGAGGAACAGGATCATGATCGATCGATAGAACACGGCGCCGTAGTCCTTCCGCGCGGTGGGTGAGGACCCGAAAGCCTCCCAGAGCAGCGCGATAACGAAGCAGAGCAGCCAGAAGTCGCGAGCGATCGCCAGCGTCTTGTCGAGCATGTCTGATGTCGCGCCATTCGTCAGGTCGAGCATCCCGGGCAGGCTGGAGATCCCGAAGCTATCCGCGCCTGCCGGCGTCGTCTGAGCGACCGCGGCCGAGCTGGGCACTGCTAAGACCGCCGCAGCAACAAGAGGGACGAAAGCGCGAATCACGGTTGCACCTGGCCGTCGTCGAGGATGCTGAAGCCGTCCGCCTTCAGGCGGATGGGGGGCGCAGCGAGCTTCTGAAAACCCCTATGGACCTGGTCCTCGCGGTAGAGCGAATCGAACCCTTCGCGCCGAAGCTTCGCGTTCTCCTGCTCGATGCGAATTGCCTGCAGCCGGTTCAAGAGCGCGAGTTGGCTGTTGGCCTC
>JANXXR010000388.1 GCA_025350525.1 Deltaproteobacteria bacterium | reverse complement strand
CATCGTCGCGATCTCGAGGGCTGCCACCACCTCGCTACATTCCCCGCGCGCAATAGAATAGACCCTGGCCTTATCAGGCCAACTGGTCCGACCAGCCCCTTCGGCAATATTCAGGCAAACACTCCGCGTCGCCCGAAGCGCCTGATCCCGAAGCCTGAAGTCGGAAATTCCAGCCTCGACAACGCACGCCAACAGCGCGCGCGCCTCCTGATACGCAACCAGCTTCTCATGGGGCAGTTTTGAAAAGTTCGTCATCGCCGTCTCCTTTCACAAAACCAAGGAGACGGCGATGACGAACAAACCAAACCCAGAGCCCAAGCGCCAAAGGCGCCCCCACCCCAACCCCCACTTTCCCCATCCCCACCCCCTCAAACATGCAGGCGGCGTGACGGCCAAGGGCCGGCGCGACGCCTGCCCCTTCCCCCCAAACGCTTTATCTCCCAAGGCTGCAAAGAGATTCGAACCGCATCATCCAAAGCGTTTGTGTTTGCGGGGAAGGGGAAGGAAAAGGGAATGGGAATAGGAATGGGAATAGGAATGGGAATGGGAATGGGAATGGGACAGAACGAGGTTCGCTGCGGTTTACCCAGCCTCCATCCACCCCTTGAACGCCTCGAACTTCGTCTCTCGCCCAAGAAACGCCTTCACCAACTCCCCAGCAGGCCGCCCACCTCCCGGCTCGAGGACACTCTTCCGATACCTCCGCGCGATCTCGGGATTCATGACGCCACCCTCCCGAAACACCTCGAACAGGTCCTTCGCAATCACCAGGCTCCACATATACGTGTAATAGATCGCCGAATACCCCTCGAGGTGCCCGAAGCTTTCCTGGAAATACGCCTCCGCCACCTTCCGGAAGGGCGTGTACTTCTCCTGCAGCTCCCCGGCGAGCGCCGTGGTATCGAGCCCCGCCGGGTCCCGGTCGTGAAACCGCAGCGAGGTCGCCGCATAGAACATCTGCTGCCGCACCTTGAGCCCTTTGCCGAATTCCTCGGCGGCCCGCATCCGCGCCACCAGCTCCGCCGGAATTGGCTGGCCCGTCTCCTGGTGCAGCGCGAACCGCTGCAGCACGCCCGCGTCCCAGCACCACTCCTCCAGCATCTGCGACGGCGCCTCGACGAAGTCCCACTCGGTCCGCACCCCCGACAGCCCGGCCCAGCGCGTGTGTCCGCCGAAGAGGTGGTGCAGCAGGTGCCCGAACTCGTGGAAGTAGGTCACCACCTCGCTGTGCTCGAGCAGCGCCGGCGCCCGCGGGAAGTTGCAGACCAGCGCGGCCTCCGGCAGCGCGCCGCCCGCCTTTCCCGAAGCCAGCGTGAACTGCGCCGCGTGCTTGTACTTGCCCTCGCGCGGATAAAGGTCGAGGAAGAAGCGGCCCAAGACGCGCCCCTCCTCGACCACTTCCCAGGCGCTGACATCAGGGTGCCAGACGGGCGCCTCGCAGCGCCGATACTGGACGCCGAACATCCGTGCGGTGGTGTCGAAGATGCCCTGCTGCACGCGGGCAAAATCGAAGTACGGCCGCACCGACTGCGCGTCGAATCCAAACTGCTCGGCGCGCACCCGCTCCTTGAGCGCTTCGGCGTCCCACGACTCCACCCGCACGGCTCCTGGCTCGTCCTGCTGCTTGCGGGCGAGGAGGATTTCATAGTCGCGCCCTGCCCGCGGCCCGGCCGCGTCGGAGATCTTCTCGATGAACTCCGCCGCCGCCTTCTCGCTGCCGATCATCTTGTCTTCGGTGATGTACGCGGCCCAGCTCGAATATCCGAGCAGCTGCGCCAGCTCGAAGCGCCGCCCCAGCATCCGATCCAGCACCTCGAGGTTGCGCGGATGCGCGCGCTGCCGGTTGACCTTCCAGAGCCGCTGCCGCGCCGCGCTGCTGCGGGCATAGGTCATGAATGGAACGAAATCCGGGTAATCGGTGGTAATCACGCCGGCGGCGTGCGCCGCGCGGTAATCGGCGGGCAATCCCTCCAACTCCTCCTGCGTCACCTGCACCGAGCGCACGTCGTCGCGGATGTTGCGCTGGAACTCCTGGCCGATCTTGACCAGCTCTTCCTGGAGCGCCCGCACCCGCGCCCGGGTCGCGTCGTCCTTGTCCACGCCGGCGCGGCGGAAGTCGCGCAGCACCCGGAAGAGGTACCAGCGGGTGGCCTCGTCCTCCCCCGCGGCGTCCACCTGCGAGAGCGGGCGATAGATCGATGGATCCAACCCCAGCTCGGACGAGAGCGCCTCGGACTCCTGCTCGCAGCGCTCGCCGGCCTCGCGCATGGCCGCGTCGGGATGCACCGATCGCAGCAGCGACGCGCGCGCGCTGGCGTCGGCGATCGCTCCCGTCGCCTCGTCCCAGGCGGCCAGCGAGGCCAGCGAGGCGGGCATGGCCTGAAGCCGCGCGACGGCGGCGCGGGCGCGATCCAGATCGGCTCTCGACGCCCGCTCGAATCCCTCGGGCGTCCCTGCAAAAAGCGCGGCTGCGGTCATGCCGCTCTCTACGCAGCGATCAGCTTCTCGCGCAAGCCCTGGTAGGCCTTGAGCGTCGCCTGCACGGTGACCACGTCGCCGGGGTCGAAGCAGCACTGCCCCGCCGGATCGAAGATGGTCTCTCCCGACTTGCGCACCAGGTGGATGACCAGCACGCCGGAGTCGTCGCGAAGCTGCGCCACGCTCTTTCCGCAGATGAGTCCCTGCATGGTCAGCTCGGCCACCACCATCAGGCGCCCGCCCACCTCGAAGGAATTCTTGATGGAGGGATCGAGCGCCGCCATGGCCAGCGCCGGCGCCGCCAGCGCCGAGGTGGAGAAGGCCTGCGCCTCGAAGCTGACCCGCGTCTTTTCCACCAGATCGTCGTCGAAGAGCCGCATCACCACCCGGATGCCGGCCTTCAGCTTGCGGGCGTCGAGGGCGACGTTGAGGTTGGCGAGGTCGTCGTCGGTGGCGCAGACGATGGAGCGCGCTTTCTTGATGTTGGCGCGAGCGAGCGCTCCGGCCGCGCGCACGTCCTCGACCAGCACCGCCACGCCGGCGGCGCGGATCTCGGAGAGGAAGGGCTTGGTCTCGTCGCGCTCGATCACCACCATCGGCACGGCCAACTTCTGCAGTTGCTCGAAGACGCGGAAGCCCACCCGTCCCGCGCCGCAGATGATCACATGGTCATTCATGGTTTGCGCCAGCACCGAGAACCACTCCTTGTCGTTTCGTTCGCGCGCGAAGAAGAGATAGGCAAAGCGCACCAGGCCTTCGGCCACCGCGGTGATGCCGAGCGGCGGAATCAGCACCGCCAGGATCTCCACCGGGCCGTTGTCGGGGAGGTCGATGATCGGCTGCGCGAAGAGCAGGAAGTAGGCGGTCACGAACGAGCGCCCGAGCCCCACCGGCTTGCCCGCGCGCGCGAGCAGGATGTGCAGCAGCGTGCCGCCGCCGAAGACCAGCACCAGCAGCAGGAGGAAGGTGAAGCGGAACCGCTTGAGCAGCGTCCAGAGGTAGAGCGACTGGGCGTGGAGCGTGCGGCGCCGCGGCAGGAAGTCCATCGGCGCGGGAGAGTCGCACGGCTCGCGGCGAACCGGAAGCGATGGTCAGCGCTTGCGGCGGCGGCGGGGCTGGCGCGCCGTGCCCAGCAGGCCGCGGGCGCCGGCTTCCTTTGCCGTGCCCGGTGACGTCCCAGGGGCGAGCCCGCGCAGCCGCGCCTCGGCGAGCAGGGCTTCGTCGGCGGAGGGGCCGTCGTTGATGAAGCGCGGCGCGTGGTCGAGGACCAGCCGCTCCAGCGCCAGCTCTTCGCAGAGGCGCAGAACCTCGGCGTCGTCGAGGCCGGTGGCCGCGGGCAGATCGCGGGTGGCCAGCGCCGAGCGCCACTGCTGCAGCGCCGCCTCGATCTCCGCCCCCGTCGCCCGCAGGCCCAGCTCGCGCGCCCAGCCGGCGAGCAGCGCGCGGCGCAGTCCCGCATCGGAGAGCGCGGCGGCGTCGGGGCGGCGCCAGAGATCTTCCGCTGAGGCGCGCCTCCTGCGCACCAGCGACGAAGGCGCGGGCTGGCGTGGACTTCGCGTCGCCAGCTCCCTTCGCCCCGACTGCGCTGTCCGCCGCGGTGCACCGGCCGCCGCCCGCAGCGTCTCGCGCGCGTCCTGCGCTTTCAGATCCGGCACGCGCCACTTCTTCCACTTGGCCAGCGCCGGTGCGGGCAGCGCCTGGAGCAGCGGCGCCCAGGTCCGCTCCTGATAAAAAATCCGCGCCGATCGCAGGACCAGCGCCCGCGCCTCCCGAGGCCGCAGCACTCCCGCGCGCACCGCCTCCTGCGCGGCCCAGCGCACGTTGACTTGAGGAACGGTCAGCGGCAGGAAGCCGTGCTCCGCCTCGCCGTGGAGCAGCGCCACCTCAGCGTCGTCGGCGATCGTTCCATCGCGATACCAGCGGAAGATGCGGCCGACGCCGACCATCCCGAAGCCGTGCAGCTCCGCCGCCCGCAGCGCGCCCATGCTGGCTCCGCCGAAGACCGCGACCCCGGCGTCGAGGGCGTCGAGGATCTCGTGGTGCCAGACGCTGGGCTGCGATTCGAAGACGCCGTCGATGAGCGCGATGGCGCGGGGACGCAAGCGCAGCGCGCGCCAGATGTCCCCCTGCCGCGCGGGCGGAAGCACCAGCGCGCCGCGCGCCTCGGAAGCAGGCAGCGACGGACCGAGAAAGGCGACGATCACAAGAGCCCCGAGACGCGCAGCCCGGGCGCCACGATTTTCACGACGTGCAGCGGCGCTTTGGCATGCTCGACGACGGCGGCGCGCGGCGACAGGCTCCGGACGACGGAGGCCAGCTGGC
>JANXXR010000330.1 GCA_025350525.1 Deltaproteobacteria bacterium | reverse complement strand
GTCGCACTTCCACTTCATCACGCCCTCTTCCTTGGCGGAGGTCTCGATGGGAGCGGCCTTGTCGTTGGGCATGCCCTTGTTGAAGAGCGTCGAGGCCCCGAAGTAGGTGTGCACGTTGTGCAGGACCGGGTCGCCGTTCTTCGCCTGGATCTTCTGGCCCACCACGGCGGTGGCGAAGCGGGGCGTGTACATGCAGTCCTTCTGGTCCATCGAGACGGACTCGGACGGCACCTTGGCCGCGTCCTTGGCGCCCTTGGTGACGTGCACCCAGACGTTGTCGAGCTTGCCGCCCTTCACGCTCACGGCAGGGTCGGTCATGACCTTCTTGGCGCAGAACGGATCGGCCTCGCGGTGCAGCTTGCCGGCGACGGGAACCTTGCCGGTGAAGTCCACCGAGCCTTCGATGGTCTCGGCGGAGGCGGCGACGGGGAGCAGCAGCGCGGCGGCGATGGCGAGCAGTCTCGAACAATTCATCGTGTTCTCTCCATGGAGTGAATGGCGCGCTGCTGCTAGCAGAGCGCTTTCGGGCGGTCAAGGACTTGGACGGCAAGGACCGTCGAAAACTTCAAAGCGCACCAGGGATTCAAAAGCGCACCACGGAGGCGCAGAGGCCACGGAGGTTTGGATTGTGGAGAGACGTTGGCGCGGTTGCTCGGGCGGGCGCTTGCCCCCGCGGCTGCTCGGGCGGGCGCTTGCACCTGCGGCCCACCCTAAGCTTTTCTCCGTGCCCTCCGCGCCTCCGTGGTGCGCTTTTGCCTCTAGCCGTGGTGGGGATCGAGCATGGCGGTCTTCCCCGCCGGGGCCTTCGACTCGAGGTGCATCAGGTAGTCGCGGAGCGCGTCTATCTGCGCCTTGGCGTCGCCGTCCAGCAGCTTGCTGGGCGAGGTAGGGTGCGCTTCGTCGGTGAAGTCCCAGAAGCTGGGCATGCGGGTGCCGTCGAGCAGCGCCTGGGGGTTCTTCAGCCAGAGTGGGATCCAGTCGGGCCGCAGCCGGTTCTTGGCCAGCAAGAGGTTGGGCGCCGCGCTCCCCGGATCCTGTCCGGGCCTCAGCGATCCGACCACGTGGCAGTTGATGCACTGCAGCTCCTTGAAGAGCTGCTCGGTGTCCTTGGCCCGCTCTCCCTCGAGCTGCGCCGACTCCGCCGTCAGGTAGGGGAAGCTCTTGTTCGACGCCGCCGCGAAGTAGTGCACCACGTCGGTGGCGTCGCCGTCGGTGAAGTGAAAGGTCGGCATCCGGATATTCAGCCAGGGTCGCAGCGGGAACGGCGCTTTGAGGAAGCCGAACAGCCAGGCCGGCTGGACCTTGGCACCCTCGCCCGTCAGCACCGGCGGCGCGAAGCTGGTGGTGTCCTCGTTGTACTGGTCGCGGACCTGCCCGCCGCGCTTCTCCACTACGTGGCAGTTGCGGCAGCCATTCCAGAACACCAGCCGCTCGCCGCGGTCCATGGCCTGCTTCTGCGGCGTGTTGCTGGCGAGGTATTGAGCATCGACCTTCTCGCCCGTCTGTCCCTTGAGGAAGGTGAGGATGCCCAGCGCCTCCTCGTCAGTGAAGTCGAACTGCGGCATCTTCGTCTCGACGCGCTCGTAGGCATAGACGCGCGGGACGTGCAGCTTGGTCCAGACCCAGTTGGCGTAGGTCTGGTGGTGCTTGGGGTCCTCGGTGAAGTACTTCACGTCGCCGAAGTCGAGCAGCTCCTTGGCCTTGATGCCGTGCTCGGTCAGCTCGGTGCCGATCTTCTGCGCGTTCTCGAAGCCCTTGATGTTGTGGCAGCCGAAGCAGCCGTACTTGGCGATGAGCGCCTTGCCATCGGCGGCGAGCTTCTCCTGCTCGCCCGCGCCGTACTTCGCGTCGGCCCAGCTCTCGCCCGTCTTCAGCGTCAACAGATAGGCGGTGACGTTGGCGGCCTCGGCGTCGGAGAGCCGCAGGTTCGGCATCTTCGTCTCCGGCCACATCGCCTTGGGGTTCTTCACCCAGCTGTAGATCCACTCGGGCTTCGCCTTGTCGGCGATGTTCCACAGGTTGGGCGCGTAGTCGCGCTCGCGCGAGCCTTCGCTGCGCCGCGCGGTCGAGCCCTTCTCCACCACGTGGCAAGCCTTGCAGCCGACGTTCTCGAACAGCTCCTTGCCCTTGTCCGCGTCGCCCTTGGGCGCCGTCGAGACCAGGAGCGGTCCCTTGCCGCTGGTGGACCAGAGGTAGGCGACGATGGCCGAGACTTCCTGCTCGCGCAGCTTCTGCTGCCGCGCCAGCACCTGCGCGTCGCTCTCGCCTTCGAGGTGCGGCACCGTCTTCGGGTCGGCGGCGCCGGGCCAGAAGTTGGGCATGCGCGTGCCGGGCCGCCACGCCTTCGGGTAGCTGATCCAGGTGTGCGCCCAGCCGGTGTTGGTCTTGCCGGCGATGGTGGTCAGCTCGGGACCGCGCTTGGGCAGGTCGTTGTAGCCCTCGATGGGATGGCACCCCCAGCAGCCGACGTCGGTGAAGAGCTTCTTGCCCTTGGAGAGCAGCGGCGCGTCGGCGAGCGTGATCTCGGCGGCGTGGCACTTGTCGCACTTCGATTGCATGAACGCGCCCGGGTACTTCTTGCCCATGACGGTGATCTCGTCGGTGAGCGGGTCGTTCCAGTCGTGGTCGTCCTCGCCGTGGCGGAACTTCTTGTGCTCGACGCCCTTGGTCTGCGCGCCCTCGCCGCCGTGGCAGGTGGTGCAGCCAAACGTCTCCGGGTTGTGCCCTTTGACGAGCAGGTCCCAGCGGTGCGGGTGCGTGCGGAAGACGGGCTTCACATCGAACGGATTGGTCTTGGCCGCGTCCTCGAAGACCGCCACCGTGTCCTTGTCGGCGCACACCGAGGCGACGCGATCCTCGAGCGGCTTCTCCGGATGCTGATCCTCTTCGCCGGCGAGCAGCGCCGGATTTTCGGCCATGCCCTTCCATTCCTTCTTGGGCTCGGCCAGCACGGCGCCGGCAGCGTCCTTGAGCACCGTCTTGGTCCGCGGCAGCCAGCGCGCGCGGGGGCCGCAATACGATTCGGCCAGCGCGATCCACTTGGTATAGGCGTCGCGGCCGCGGCATTCGGTGGCCTGCGCCGGGTCGGCGGGCGCGGGCTCCGCGGGCGCGGTGTAGCCGCCGATGGGCACCGCGGCGGGCTCTCCCGCCACCTCTTCGCAGAGGGCGTCGTGGATCTTCTGGTAGGCGTCGATCACTTCGCCGTCGAGCGCGAACTGCGCCTTCATCTCGGCCTCGGGCAGGTTGGCCTTCTTCGCCTCGAGCACCTCCCACGGCGCCGAGAAGCCGCCCTTGTTGATGGCGACGTGGCAGTTCTGGCAGCGGTCGACCGTCTCCGACCCCCACGAATTTTTCAGGTTCTTGATCCAGTACTGCTCCATCGCCGGCAGCTTGCCGATGCCGCTGTATGCCTCGAGCCGCTTGTCGATCTCGAGGATGGGCTTCTCGATGGCGTCGAGCTTGGCCTGCGCCGCGTCGCGCCGCTGGACGAAGGCGAGCTTCTTCGCGGTCATGTCCTTGTGGTGCTGGATGGCCGCGTTGTAGATGGCGGTCTTCTCGTCGATCTTCTTCTGCCATTCGTCGAACTTCGCCTGCTGCTTCTTCTCCTCCTCGCCCTTGCCCTCGTGGCGCGCCTCGCGCAGCAGGTAATAGACGGCGTCCTGCTTCGACTTGTCGAAGCCGAGGAAGAGCTTGCCCTCCGCCTCCTGGATGCGGGCGTCGTCGTCGGCCTTGACCGCGGCGTCGTACTCCTTGCGCTGCTCGGCGTTGCCGGAGATGGCTTCGGTGGCGGATTTGAGCTCGGTCCGCTGCTCGTCGAGCTGCTTCTTGGTCTCCGGCGCCTCGAGGCGCTTCTGCGCGCGCTCCTTGTCGGCGCGCAGGTGCCCCTCTTCCAGCTTGAAGAACTCGCGCTGGTACACCTTCCACGGCCGCCGCGGCACGACCTCGTCGTAGACGGCCCAGGCGGTGGTCAGCGCCAGCAGCACGGCAAGGCCGACGAACGGCCACTTCAGGCTCTGCAGCTCCAGGGGCTTGGTGGCCATGTCTTCAGATGTTCAAGATATTGGGGATGACGAGGACGTACTTGATGTTGAAGGCGAGGCGCAGCGACATCTTCACCAGCACGCCGGCCATGATCATGAAGAGCGTGGCGACGATGCCGTATCGGGCCATCCCCAGCTGCTTCATCGTCGGGCTGTCCTTCTTCCACTGCCAGAACGCGCCCGGAATGCCCACCAGCCAGCCCAGCACCAGCACGGTGCCGAGGAGGAGCGCGCCCATCTCGCTGCGGATGCCGAGGAAGTAGGGCAGGTCGATGTTGGTCAGCGGCACGACCAGGTGCGGGTCCCAATAGTCCCAGGGCATGAAGAGGTTCCATCCCGGGCCGCGGAAGAAGACGCCGATGGTGATCATCCCCACCCACATTCCCAAAAAGCCGATGAGAAAGGTGGCGATGGCGAACTTGCGCTCGGTCCAGGTGTAATAGCCATTTCCCTTGGGATTGATATCCACATAGGGAATGACCATGAGCCCGACGATGATCAACGAGGGCAAGACCACGCCCGCGATCCACGGGTCGAAGTAGACCAGCATTTCCTGCAGGCCGAGGAAGTACCAGGGCGCCTTGGAAGGATTGGGCGTCTTGGTGGGGTTGGCCGGCTCTTCCATGGGCGCGTCCACGGTGATGCTCCAGACCATCAGCACCAGCAAGAGGACGCAGCCGGCGATGAATTCGGCCCGCACCAGATAGGGCCAGGTATGGACCTTGTCGGGCAGGTCCGAGGCGGGCAGCACCGCGCGGGCGCGGCCGGCGACGACCTTGACCTCTTCCTGATCCTGGACCTGGGCGGGGTTGACGTTTTCGGCCATTAGAGTGGCCCCGAGATACCGCCGTCTTTACGAATGCGCCAGAAATGCAGAATCATCAGGACGGAAGCAATGATGGGAATGAAGATGCAATGGAGCACGTAGAAGCGCAGCAGCGTGGCCGAGCCCACCACCGTGCCGGCGGTGAGCAGCGCGCGGGCGTCATAGCGCGGCGTCATTCCCAATTGCGGACCAAAGGGGCCTTCATTGCCCAGCAATGGGGTGGCGCGGGCCATGTTGGTGCCGACCGTGAC
>JANXXR010000326.1 GCA_025350525.1 Deltaproteobacteria bacterium | reverse complement strand
CGCACGCCATGTGCAGGTCGCAGAAATGGTCATCGAGCGGGCCAAGCGGCTGGTTGAAATGGGCAAGGACGTGGTCATCCTGCTCGACTCGATCACCCGGCTCTCCCGCGCCTATAATAAAGAGGTGGAGTCGTCGGGGCGCACGCTCTCGGGCGGCGTCGACTCCCGCGCGCTCGAGCGGCCCAAGCGGCTCTTCGGCGCGGCCCGCAACGCCGAGGAAGGCGGCTCCTTGACCATCATCGCCACCGCGCTCATCGACACCGGCTCGCGGATGGACGAGGTGATCTTCGAGGAGTTCAAGGGCACCGGCAACTCCGAGATCAACCTCGACCGGCAGCTGGCCGAGAAGCGCATCTTCCCGGCCATCAACATCCAGACCTCCGGCACCCGCAAGGAGGAGAAGCTCTTCAGCCAGCACGAGTACGAGAAGGTGAAGAAGCTGCGCGGGGCGCTCTTCGCGCTCAAGCCGGTGGAGGCGATGGAGCGGCTGATCAAGTCGCTCAACGAGTTCCGCAGCAACGCGGAGTTCCTCGACGCCATCTGAGGCGCGCCCGGGCCAGCGCCTGTCCGCCCTGCCTTGCGGTGAGCCTGACACCTGTGCTGTCCTCTCCGCTTTCCCGGGGGGACGCCATGCAGCTTGCCGTCTTGATAACCGCGCTCGTCGCCGCTGGATCCGCGCGCGCGGATGTGCTTCAGAGCTGGACCGAGCTGGGGGCCGCGCAGGCGGTGGCGGCCAAGCAGCTTCCTTATCTGCAGACCCGCACCATGGCCATGCTGCACCTGGCGATGTTCGAGGCCATCAACGGCGTGGAGGGACCGTACCAGTCGTACTTGAAGAGGCCCGCCAAAGGACCCGCCCTGGCGGCGTCGTCGCTGTCGGGAGCGGGCGGAGATGCGCTTGCGTCTGCCACCGCCGCGGTGGCCGCGCACGACGTCCTGCTCGCGCTCTTTCCCGACCAGAAGGGCGCGCTCGACGCCGCGCTCGCCACCTCGCTGTCGGGCGTGGACGCGTCGGCGCGCGACTCCGCCACCTCGGAAGGCCGCGCCATCGCCGCGGCGGTGGTCGAGCTTCGCGCCAAGGACGGATGGTCCGCGCCCAACACCCTGCGGCCGGAGACGAAGCCCGGCGTCTACGTCCCCACCGCGCTGCCGGTGGGCTCCACTTGGGGCGCGGTGACGCCGTGGACGATGCAGAGCGGCGCCCAGCACCGCCCGCCTCCGCCGCCCGCGCTCTCCAGCGAGACCTGGACCAGGGATTTTGCCGAGAGCCTGGCGTTGGGCGGCAAGACCAGCGCCACCCGCACCGCCGCGCAGACGGAGGCGGCGCGGTTCTGGCTCGTCACCGGGCCGGGAAGCTGGCTGCAGGTAGTCGCGGCCTTTGCGCAGCGGCCGGGGCGGACGCTTTTGCAAAACGCGCGGCTCTACGCGCTGGTCTCGCTCGCCACCGCCGACTCCTACGTCTCTGTCTTCGAGGCGAAGTACCGCTACTCCTTCTGGCGTCCCATCACCGCCATCCGCAACGGCGACCGCGGCGGAAACCCCAGGACCGTCCGCGACGCCTCCTGGGAGCCGCTCATCGACACGCCCATGCACCCGGAGTACCCCTGCGCCCATTGCATCAACTCGGGCGCGGTGGCGGCGGTGCTGGAGAGCGAGTTCGGCAAGGGCAAGACGGCGAGCTTCGGCATGACCAGCCCGGCGCTCCCGGGCGTCACGCACAGCTGGGACTCCATCGCCGACTACGCCGCCGAGGTCTCGAACGCCCGCATCTGGGGCGGCATCCACTACCGCAACTCCACCGTGGTCGGCGCGGAGATGGGCAGGCGCATCGGGGAGGCCGCGGTCGCCTCGGTGCTGCGGCCCAAGTCCTGAGGCTGCGGGGTCGGTCAGTCGACCGATGGTGACCAAAGCACAGTTTTGGTCATTTGTGCGTCTGTCCCTGGAAAGGGAGGCGCACGATGAGGAACTTGATCCTGGTGGCGATGCTGGCGGCAGGAGGGCGGCGGCGGCGGAAACCGAGAGGCCGGTCTTGGTCATCTCTACGGCGGGCGGCGCGTCGGCGGGCGCGGCCACGGTGGGCGGCGAGGTCGGGGTCTACAACGACCTGGGCCGGTTCCGCTACGGCCTCTCCGCTCTGGTGACCGGCGGGTCGTCGCAGTGGGCGGGCGGCCTGCTCGACGGGCGCTGGACGCTGCTTGACGCCGACTTCACGCCCTATCTCGGGCTGGGTATCGGCGCCTTCTGGGCGCGGCGCGGGACGCTCGACCTGGGCCTGCAACCCACCGCCGCGCTCGAAGCCGGGCTCGAGTGGCGACGCCTCTTCGCCGGCGCGCGGGCGCTCGTTCCCCTCAGCACGCGCACCGGCGGGACGCAGCCGCACGACGCGCCGGGCCTGGGGGAGGTGGCGCTCTTGGCGCAAGTTGGCTTCCGGACCTGAGCGAAGGCCAATGCCGCTCACTTGAGTGAGCGGCCTTTGGAGCTAAGGCCAAGGGAGGCGCCGCACCGCGAGCGCGGGCGCCTCGGCGACGACGGCGGCGCGATACGGTGCGCCGGGGTCGAGCGGGTGCACCGAGTAGCGCTGGGCGGCGTCCGCAATGCCACGCGCCCAGAGCAAGCGGGCCGAGCCGTCGTCGCGCAGCTCCACTTCGTAGGAGCGCGTCGAGCGCGAAAGCCCCTCGCCGGTGACCTTGAGGAAGGCCTCCTTGCAGGTCCAGAGGCGGAAGAATTCGGCCTGCCGCGCGGCGGGGTCGCTGAGCCGGAAGAGCCGCTCGATCTCGCCCGGCGCATAGAAGCGGCGGGCGATGTCGTCGGTGCGCCGCGGCCGCGGCAGCTCGATGTCCGCCCCCACCTCCACCTGCGCCAGCGCGATCAGCGCCCGCGCGCCCGAGTGGCTGATGTTGAAGTGCAGCCCCTCGACGCCGGGCTTTCCGTGCCCGCCGTAGCGGAAGGCGACGGCGGCAGGCGGCTGGCCCAGCGCGGCGCCCAGCACCTCGCGCAGCGTGCCGCGGGCCGCGCCCCAGCGGAAGCGGTGCTGATCGTGCGCGAAGCTCTGGTACCGCTGCAGCTCGCGGGGCGAGAAATGCGCGCGCAGCGCCGCCAGCCGCTCTTCGCCGACCTCGAGGTCCGCCACCACCACCACCAGCTCGCCGGGCTGCGGAAACGGCCGCACTCACTCGTCCTCGCTGGAGCGCCCCACCAGGTCGTGCGAGCCGGAGACCAGCACGCGCAACAGCTTGAGCATGCCCACGCCGTCGCTCTCGCCGACGGCCAGCACGCGGCCCTCCGGATCGAGCAGCCGGACTTTCCGTCCGCGCGGAAACGGCGGCGCCCGCAGCCGCGACAGGTCGGCCGGCCCCGGCGCGTGGCCGTGGGCGACGCGGCGGGCGAGCTGGGTGTCGAGCCTCAGCTCGGCCAGCTCGGCCAGCGCCCGCGACAGGGGCAAGAGATACTTCTCCAGCTGCGGACGCCCTTCCTTGGCCGCCGCCATCAGCGTGTCGAGCCCCACCGCATCCTCGAGCCCGAAGGGCCCCACCCGCACCCGCTTGAGCTTGCGCAGATGCGCGCCGCAGCCCAGCCGCTGGCCGAGGTCGTGCGCCAGCGTGCGCAGGTACGTCCCCTTGGAGCAGCGCACGAAGATGCCGACGTCGGGAGGCGCAAACGAGGTCAGCCGCGCCTCCTCGATGTGCACCTGCCGGGCCTCGCGCTCGACCTCCTCGCCCGCCCGCGCCAGCTCGTAGAGCCGCTTGCCGTCCACCTTGCGCGCCGAGTACATGGGCGGCGTCTGGTCCACCAGCCCGACGAAGGCCTTGAGCTCCTCGCGCACCCGCTCCTCGGTGAGATCGCCGAGCGGCAGCGTGGTCAGGGTCCGCCCGGCCGCGTCCTGGGTGTCGGTGGTCTCGCCGAAGCGGACCACCGAGTCGTACTCCTTGTCGCTGTCGGAGACGTAGCTGGCGATCTTGGTGGCGTCGCCGATGCAGATGGGCAGGATGCCGGTGGCGGTCGGGTCGAGCGTGCCGGTGTGCCCGCAGCGCTTGGTCTTGAAGAGCCCCTTGACCCGCCGGACCACGTCGAAGCTGGT
>JANXXR010000315.1 GCA_025350525.1 Deltaproteobacteria bacterium | reverse complement strand
GCCGCTCGAAGCCCGGCATGCGCGAGGCGAGGAAGGGAAAGTCGTTGCCCTCGACGTCGATGGCGCGGCGCGGTCCGCGAAAGCGCGTCAGCATGGCCTCCGCGGGCAGCTCGCTGCAGGAAGCGCGCAGCGCCGCGAAGGCGGGCAGGTCCATCCGCGCCGCCGACTCCAGCACGCGCAGCCGGGTGTCGAGCGTGGCGAGCGGGCCCAGCATGTCGCCGAAGGCCGCCTGCAACTGCTCTGGGGTGACGCCCTCGGCCTGCTTGCGGAAGAACTCGCGCATGCCCACCGGTGCGCGGGTGAGATCGCCGAGCGCGTCCACGTAGACGAGCCCGGCGAGCTTCTGCGGCTGCATGCCCGCGTACGACGACAGCACCGCGCCCGCCAGGCTGTGCCCCACCAGCCAGAAGCGCGGGATGCCGAGGCCGGTGACCACCTCGTCGAGGTCCTGGGCCAGCGCCTCGATGGTGTACGGTCCGCGGCGCGTCGAGGCGCCGTGGCCGCGCATGTCGTAGGCGACCGCGCGGCGCGTGGCGCGCAGGAAGGCCAGCTGCGCGTCCCAGATGTGCCCGTCGGCGCCGAGGCCGTGGTGCAGGATCACGGGCACGCCGCCCTCTCCGCCGTCGTCGATGCGCAGGTCGCTCACTGGTCGTGCTCCCAAGGCCGCCTGGGCGTCTTCATCCGCAAAAGATTTTCCGCGCGCTGCGCCGAGAGCGTGCGGCGCTCCTCGGGCGGCAGCGGAGTCGGTGCCCGCCGCAGCGAAGCCAGGAGCTGCACGCGGGCCACGCCCTCCAGCATCTCCAGCTTGTCGCAGCCGTCGTAGAGCGCGTGGTGCCCGAAGCCCATGGCCAGCGCGCCGTGACGCTCCATCAGGACGCAGTCGGCGGACTTGAGGTACGGCCGCACCGCCTCGGCCACCAGCGACGTGCCCGGTGTCGCGTAGCGCGCGGTGGGAACTTCGCCCAGCGCCGTGATCGCCTCCGGCATGCAGGGGAGCAACTCCTCGCCGGCCAGGGTCAGCGCCACCGCGTGTGGCGGGTGGGCGTGCACCACCGCCACGCAGTCGTCGCGCTCCTCGTAGCAGGCGAGGTGGAGGAGCAGCTCCGAAGAGGGCCGCCGCAGCTCGTGCAGCGCCTCGCCCTCGAGGTCGGTGACCACCAGCTGTTCCTCGGAGAGGAAGCCCTTGTTGGCGCCGGCCGGCGTGCAGAGCAGCCGACGCGGCCCCAGCCGGCACGACAGATTTCCTTCGCCGCCGTTGATGAGCGCGCGCGCGTAGAGGCGGCGTCCGACCTCGACCATCGCCATCCGCGCGGCCCGCTCGCTGGGGAATTCCACGCCGCTTCACTAACATTGGCTAGAGGCAAAAGCACACCACGGAGGCACGGAGGGCACGGAGAAGGCGGGGTTGGGTCCGAGGTGGCGCGCCGCCTCGGTGGTGGCTCGGGCACCCACCAAAAACCTCCGTGACCTCCGTGCCTCCGTGGTGCGCTTTAAGATGCTGGCCTTATCCGAGAAGGCGCGCGGCCAGGAGATCCTGGACGTCGAGGAGGCCGACCGGCCGCCCCTCTGCGTCGACGACGGGAAGCTGATCCACCTCGGTGGCCCGCATCAGCTCCGCCGCCGCCTGCGCCAACTCCTCCGGCGACACCGTCCGCGGGCTCTTCCCCATCACCGACGAGACGCTGCGGGTGAAGTCCATCTCCCCCAGCTGCACCAGCCGCCGCAGGTCGCCGTCGGTGAAGATGCCCACCAGCTTCCCCTGCGCGTCGATGACGCTGGCCGCGCCGGGTCTGCCCTCCGTCCGGGTCATCACGCCCACGGTGTCGCGCAGCGAAGTGTCCCAGCGCACGGTGGGGTTGCGGGCGCCGGTGCGCATCACCTCGCGGACCCGCAGGAACTGCCGGCCGAGCGCGCCGCCCGGATGCAGCGAGGCGAACTGCTCGGGCGAGAACCCGCGCCGGTGCTGCACCGCCATCGCCAGCGCATCGCCCATGGCGAGGAGCGCCACCGTGGACGCCGTCGGCGCCAGGCCCAGCGGACACGCCTCGGGCACCGGACCGATCTCCAGCACCACGTCGGCGGCCTCGGCGAGCGAGTTCTTGGGCCCGCCGGTCATGGCGATGATGGGCGCGCCCAGCCGCCGCAGCGAGGGAAGGAGGCGGATGATCTCGTCGGTCTCGCCGCTGTTGGAGAGCGCCAGCACCACGTCGCCCGGCATCAGCCGCCCGAGGTCGCCGTGCAGCGCCTCCGCCGGATGCAGGTAAAGCGAGGGCGTTCCCGTCGAGGAGAAGGTCGCCGAGAGCTTCTGCGCGATGAAGCCGGGCTTGCCCATGCCGGTCACCACCACGCGGCCGCGGCAGGCCAGGACCAGCTCGGCGGCGCGGGCGAACTCGCCGTTGAGCCGGCCGGCCACCTGCAACACCGCCTCGGCCTCGGCGCGGATCACTTCCCGCGCGTACTCCACCCAGTCTTGCAAGGGAGCCGCCTTGGTCACTGAGGTGAGACGTCGTCGCGAAGTTGCCATCGTCTGAACGCGCGCTCCTACCATGCCTTTGCCATCCAGTCACGCTGCCGAAACCGGACCGCAACACCACTTGACGCGGCACCAGCGAGGCCCTATCTGAATGAGCCCTCATTCAGCCCGGGTCCCTCCTGGCAGCAGACCGACCCGGCCGGTGTGGAGAAGGCCACGGCGACGGCACGATCAGCCCAGGGCGACAAGCGCGCGCGCATCCTCGACGCCGCCATCAAGGTCTTTGCCGGGCGCGGCTTTCACAGCGCCACGGTGGCCGAGATCGCGAAGAGCGCCGGGGTCGCCGACGGGACCATCTACCTCTACTTCAAGGGCAAGGAGGACCTGCTCCTGCGCCTCTTCGACGAGAAGATGACCGAGCTGCTGGCGGAGGCGAAGGGGGAGCTGGCCAAGGAGCGCAACGCGCCGGACCGCCTGGCCCGCTTCATCCAGCTTCACCTGGCGCTGGTGGAGCGCAACCCCGACCTGGCCTCGGTGCTGATCGTCGAGCTGCGACAAAGCGCGCAGTTCCACAAAAGCGCCGACCGGGCCAAGCTGACCGCCTACGTCGATCTGATCGCCGAAGTGGTCAGAGACGGACAGGAGAAGGGCGAGCTCTCGGACGGCATCTCCCCGGCGGTGGTGAAAAGAGCCATCTTCGGGGCGCTCGACGAGCTGGCCCTGGGCTGGCTCCTCTCGGGCCGGCGGACGAGCTTGAAGAAGACGGCGGCAGAAGTCGCCGGCTGGTTTGTGCGCGGGCTCGCAGCCCGTTAACGGAGGCAGTCTTGAAGATCCTGGTCACCATCAAACGCGTCGAAGACTACGAGTCGAAGATCAAGGTGCGGCCCGACAACACCTGGATCGTCACCGAGGGCGTCAACTACCGGGCCAACCCCTTCGACGAGATCGCCGTCGAGGAGGCGCTGCGGCTGCGCGACACCAACGCGCCCTCCGAGGTGGTGGCGGTGAGCATCGGCAGCGGTGCGGCCACCGCCGAGATCCGCAGCGCGCTGGCCATGGGCGCGGACCGCGGCATCCACGTCAAGCACGACGGCTTCGTCGACAGCGACGCGGTGGCGCGGCTGCTCGTCAAGGTCATCGAGAAGGAGAAGCCCGACCTGGTCCTGATGGGCAAGCAGGCGGTGGACGTGGACGACAACGTCACCGGGCAGCTGCTCGCCGAATACCTGGGCTACGGGCAGGCGACCTTTGCCTCGAAGAAGGAGTCGCTCGAGTCGCCGGAGGAGAAGGGCAAGAAGCCGGGCCTCAAGCTGGCCGCCGACAAGAAGTCGATCCAGGTGGTGCGCGAGGTGGACGGCGGCGTCGAGACGCTGGAGTTGCAGCTGCCCGGCATCGTCACCGTGGACCTGCGCCTCAACATCCCGCGCTACGCCAGCCTCCCCAACATCATGAAGGCGAAGAAGAAGCCCATCGAGGAGCTGAACCCCGCGGGCCTGGGCGTGGACGTCGCGCCCAAGGTGAAAGTCGTCAAGGTCGAGGCGCCTCCCGCCCGCGCGGCAGGCGTGAAGGTCCCCGACGTGGCCACGCTCATCCAGAAGCTCCACAACGACGCGAAGGTGGTCTGAACATGGCGACGATCCTCCTGGTAGCGGAGCAGGCCCACGGCCACCTCAAGAAGGCGACGCTGAGCGCGCTGACGGCGGCGCAGCAGTTGGCGCAGAAGAACGGCGGGCAGATCCAGGGCCTCGCGGTCGGGGCCGGCGCGCAGACGGCGGCGCAGGAGCTGGCGGCCTACGGCATCCCGGTGCACGCGGTCGAGGCCGGCTTCGAGCACGCGCTGGCCGAGACGCACGGCGCCGCCATCGCCGAGGCGGTCAAGAAGCTCGCGGCCACCGACGTGATCATCGCGGCCACGGCGTACGGCAAGGACATCGCCCCGCGGGTGGCGGCGCGGCTGGGCGCGGGCATCGCCTCCGACGTGATGGCGGTCGTCAGCGCCAATCAGTTCAAGCGCGCGATGTGGGCCGGCAACGCCATCGCCACGGTGGAAGTGACCACAAAGGTCAAGGTCGTCACCGTGCGCGCCACCGAGTTCGCCGCCGCGCAGAAGGGCGGCAGCGCGGGCGCGGTGCAGGCCCTCGCCGTCAGCGCCCCGGCGGCCAAGACGAAGTTCGTCGAGTACGCCGAGGTGAAGAGCGCGCGCCCCGAGCTGACCGAGGCGGGCGTGGTCGTCTCCGGCGGCCGCGGGACCAAGGGCGACTTCAAGCCCATCGAAGCGCTGGCCGATGCGCTCGGCGCCGCGGTGGGCGCGTCGCGGGCGGTCTGCGACGCCGGCTGGCAGCCCAACGACCTGCAGGTCGGCCAGACCGGAAAAGTGGTCGCGCCCAAGCTCTACATCGCCGCGGGGATCTCCGGCGCCATCCAGCATCTCGCCGGGATGAAGGGCTCGAAGACCATCGTCGCCGTCAACAAGGATCCGGAGGCGCCCATCTTCCAGGTGGCCGACTACGGCCTGGTCGCCGACCTCTTCAAGGCGCTGCCCGAGCTGACCGAGGAAGTGAAGAAGCTGAAGTGACGGTCGCGCCGTGACCGCGGGACTCGACCGCCTCGGAGTGCGCCGGATTCCGGTGCCGGTGCCCTTTCCCGAGGCGGGCGGGCCCGCCAACGTCTACCTCATCGAGGAGGAGGACGGCGGCGTCGCTCTCTTCGATGCCGGCATCGGCACCAAGGAAGGTCGCGACGCCATCCATGCCGGCTTCGCCGCCGCCGGCCTTTCGCTCGGCGACATCCGCCGCATCTTCATCTCGCACGGCCACCTCGATCACTACGGCTACGCGCGCGCCGCGCAGGAGGCGAGCGGCGCGCCCGTCTTCGTGCACCTTCGCGACCACGACAAGGTCACCGGCCGCGACCGCACCAAGGGCCGCCTCGATCTCTACGCCGCCTGGCTGACCAGGCTGGGCGCGCCGCTGCACCTGCTCGATCACGTGCGTCTACATTGGCAGGATACGCACCGGATGGCGCGGCCCCTCGAGCAGGTCGAGCCGCTCGAGGCGGGGACGCTCTTGCGCTTCAAGCGCTTCTCGGCCGAGGTGCTGCACCTCCCCGGCCACACGCCCGGACTCGTCTGCCTATGGGCCGCGCAGGAGCGCGTGCTCTTCTCCGACGACCACCTGCTCGAGCGCGTCTCACCCAACCCGCTGCTCGATCTGGAGAGCCATCCGGAGCCGGTGCACAAGGCGCTGGTCGAGTACGTCCGCTCGGCGAAGCGCGTGCGCGAGCTGCCGGTCGAGCTGGTGGCGCCCGGACATGCCGAGCCCTTCTCCGGGCACGTCGAGCTCATCGACCGGCTGCTGGGCTTCTACGACCTGCGCCAGCAGAAGCTGCTGGCGCTCCTGGAAGCGCAGGGTCCGCGCACGCCGGCGGAGCTGACGCCGCAGATCTTCCCCCGCGCCCGCGAGCACCAGCTCTACCTCACGCTCTCCGAGGTGATGGGCAACCTCGAGGTCCTGGAGCAGGAGGGCCGCGTGGTCCGCTCCGAACACCAGGGCCTCCTCCGCTTTCAACTGCCTTGAGATCCGGGGACACCATACGCAACCCGTGCCAACCCAAAACCTGGCATGGTCAATTGCGTATGGTGTCCCCGGAACTCCCGGGCTAGCTTGCGCGGATGATCCCGCGTTGGCTGTGGCGCGCCGCCTGGCTGCTGGTTCCCGCGGCCTGGGCGGTCCACCGCTTCACGCACGACGACGCGCTGACCTTTGCCATCTGCTGCCTGTCCCTGGTGCCGCTGGCGCGGACCATGGGCCACGCCACCGAGGAGCTGGCCGAGCGGCTGGGCCCCGCCGCGGGCAGCCTGCTCAACGCCTCGTTTGGAAACGCCGCCGAGCTGATCATCGGCATCTCGGCCCTGCGGCACGGCCATATCGCGCTGGTGAAGGGAAGCCTCACCGGCTCGATCCTCGGCAACCTCCTCCTGGTGGCCGGCGCGTCGATCGTGGTCGGCGGCGTGCGCTTCTCGCGGCTGCGCTTCAACCGGCTGGCGGCGTCGTCGTCGGTCTCGACGCTCTTCCTCGCGGTGGTGGCGATGGTGGTGCCGACGCTGCTCTCCCTGGGCAAGAATCCGCGCTACAAGCCGGAGCTGCTCTCCATCGAGATCTCGGCGGTGCTCATCGCCATGTACGCGCTCTCGCTCTTCTTCGCGCTGCGCACGCACCGGACGCAGCTGGGCGGCGGGCGCGAGCCGCTCCTCGCCACTCCGGCCGAAGCCGCCGCCGAGGCGCAGCCCGAAGCCTTGCCCCGCCACAGCGTCTGGCTCGACGTCGGCAAGCTGGTGCTCTCTGCCGGCGGCACCGCCATCTCCAGCGAGCTGCTGGTCGCGGCGCTCGACGGCACCCTCACCACCCTGCACCTGCCCGAGACCTTCGTGGGCGTCATCATCGTCGCCATCGTCGGCAACGCCGCCGAGCACTCCACCGCGCTGATCTTCGCCCGCCGTGGCGAGATGGACGTGGCGCTGGGCATCGCCTGGGAGTCGTCGAAGCAGATCGCGCTCTTCGTCGCGCCGGTGCTGGTCTTCGCCGGCCTGCTCATCGGCGCGCCGATGGATCTGGCCTTCACGCGCTTCGAAGTGATCGCGCTCGGCCTCGCGGTGATGGCGCTCTCGCTCATCGCCCTCGATGGCGAGACCCACTGGCTGGAAGGGGCGTTCCTGCTCGCCACCTACGTCGTACTCGGGATGGGGTTCTACTTCGTTGGCTGACCTGGCGCTGACGTTGATCATGGCGGTGTGGGGGTCGAGCTTCGCCATCCTGCGCGGGCTGATGAGCGGCGCCGACGCCACGCCGCTCCTGCTGGTGGCGGTGCGCATGGGCCTCGCCACCGCAATCCTGGTAGCCTACCTCGCGCTCTTCCGCCGCGGCGACCTGCGCGCGCTGCGCGGGGCGCTGCTTCGCGACGGCGTCTTCTGCGGCGCGCTGCTGGGCTTTGGCTTCGTCCTGCAGACCGAGGGACTGCAGCGCACCACCGCCTCGCGCAGCGGCTTTCTCACCGGCATGCTGGTGGTGCTGGTGCCGCTGCTCGAGTTCGTCCTCTTCCGCAAACGGCCCGCCTGGCCCGCGCTGCTCGGCGTGCTGCTGGCCTTCGCCGGCCTGACCTTCCTCTCCGCGCCCTGGGCCGACGCCTCGCAGGCGACGCTCCTCGGCGACTGGCTGACGGTGGGCTGCGCGCTCATCTTCGCCGGCCACATCATCGCGCTGGGCCGCCTTTCGCCGCGGCATCCGGTGATGCCGATGCTGCTGCTCCAGCTGGCCACCATCTTCGTCGTCGCCAGTGCGGCCGGACCGCTGGTGGAGACGCAGCACTTCTCGGGCGCGCCCCGGCTCTGGGTGGCGCTCGTCTTCCTCGCGCTCTTCGCCACGCTGCTGGCGTTCGGCATCCAGACCTGGGCGCAGAAAGTGATCTCGCCGGTGCGGGTGGCGCTCATCTCCAGCCTGGAGCCGGTCTTCGCGGCCCTCTGGGCGGCGGTGCTGATCGGCGAGCGGCTCACCACCCGCGAAGTGCTCGGCGGTGCGCTCATCGTCCTCGGCGTCCTCGTCGGCGAAGCCTCCGCCGCCCTCCGCGCCCGCTCGCAAAAAAAAGCCTGAAGCGCACCACGGAGCCACGGAGAGCACGGAGGGAAGATTCGGTTTGGCCCGAGCCCCCGCGCCGCCTCGGTGGTGGCTCCCGCGCCCACGAAAAACCTCCGTGTCCTCCGTGCCTCCGTGGTGGATTTTGCTTCTAGCCGCGGAGATTCTTGTTACATCGCCGGGGTGAAGAGAGAGGAAAGGCTGCCCGAAGTGGAACGCGCCGCCAACGGCCTGCGCGTTCGCGGCCACGCGCTCTACCTCGAGCCGCACGGCCGGCCGCAGATGGGCTTCCTCGCCCACGCCCGCGGCGCCTTTTCGGTGCTGCCCGAGCGCACAGTGGCGACCGCCCACACGGTGGCGCTGCTCGAGGCCGCGCAGCCGCGGGCGCTGCGGCGGACGGCGGCGCTGCCGG
>JANXXR010000293.1 GCA_025350525.1 Deltaproteobacteria bacterium | reverse complement strand
CGACTTCGCCGACTACGTCATCAAGGAGCACGCACGCGCGGCCGGCTGTGAGGGAGTGGCGACATTCGATCGGGCGCTTCTCAAGGAGGAGGGCTTCGTCGCGCCCTGAGCGAAGGTCCGGTGAGCGAGCCGAGAGTTGGGAGCCTGACTGGTGAACATGGAACAGGACGGGCGCGTGAGGACGGAAGGCCCGCTTCCTCGGAATTGCCGACGATGGCAGAGAGCGTGCGGCGTCAGCGCTGACGCGAGACGGAACCGGCGTCAACGTTGACGCTGCCTGATCGGGAGGGTGGTCCGGAGGGTGATCGCCTGGGAAGAACGAGGCGAAATCCTCAACCTGATCCTGGTCCAGAAAAATGGGGCAGCTCATCAGGAGCCGGTCGAGCTTCCTTGGTCTACGACGTCGACCAGGGAGAACATGAGCGTTCCCCGCGTTTCTGGATATTTCTCGAAGGCTGGCCTTCTTCGCGGGTGAATAGCAGCGCCACAGTTCCAGGGCGCGGCGCACGCCGGTCACCTTGCGTCTTGGCCTGCGTGAAGCTCCTTCGCCAAGGCCACGAGTGTTGGCGTGACTTCTTGGATCCTTGCAGCGAAGGCAATCAGAACTTCAAGTGCAAAGACAACCGCGAATGCAATGTCTCCGCCCTTCGAGAGCCCCCGGTTGTGCCCGAAGGAAATTCCGCGAGTGGCGTTGTCGAAGTCTGCATACGCATAAAAGGCACCCAGCGCGTTCGGATGGCAGAACTCACAGAGTGTCGCGTAGAAGTCCTTGTACTGCTCGGCGCCCGGCTCCTTGTCGAGAGCTTGAATCGCCGTGAGAACGTTCAGCGCCTCGGGATCGCCGGACCCAAGGCGACTGCCTGACAAGCAGCGAACGAGAAAATCATCAAGTGCTCCGACGTCGCGCTGCAGAATCGCCTGGGACATCTTCTTGTGGAGGAGAAAAACAAGCGCCGTTGTTTCCATAAGCGCCCGCGCCATAGTGGCACCTGGCACTACGCGTTGACGTTCGAAAAGCTCGCACGCAAGCGTGGCGAAATCGTGGGCGCGCCAGCACAAGGCACCCACAACGCCTGCAATTTTTGACGGGAGCTTCAGTGTGATGCTTTGGCCGAGAATCGTGTCGACCGTGGCACTGCTCGGCGGAGTGTGCTCGCTTGGCAAGAGCCGCTCAAGATCTCGGCAAAGCCGCCTCGATTCAGCGATCAGATCAGGATCAGCGTCCACCTCGCGACGGTAGCATGGCTGCGTCCCCATTGGGGCGATAGCCCCTTCAAGTGGCGATCTGTCCGCACGCAGCCCCCGTCCCAAGCTCATGCCCACAGAGATCTGACCTCTGTGGGCGGCACTTCACCTGCGCGCGGCCGGGCGCGCAAGGAAGACGCGGCGTCGCTTCAACTCGGCAAGCAGGGTTTTCAAATCTCTCCTCAATCTGGCGGTAAGTTCATTTTCCTCAAGAGCGCGGCGTAGCGCGGATCGCCGCGGATCTTGCGCAGCATCGGATCGGCCTTGATGTCCGAGAGGCCCACATGCTGCGAGTAGGCGCGCTCCAGCCATTCGAAGGCGCGGTCGGTGTCGCCAAGCCAGGCGTAGAGGTCCCCGAGTTGGTCCGGGTGTTTTCCTCCGAGCTTCGCAGTCAGATTCGGTAGTGCCTTGCTGGCCGCGGCCACGCCGCCGGCAGCGAATTTAGCAAGCGTGGTCCAATAAAGGCGGTCATCCTCGTCCGGAAGACGTTCACATGGCTCGAGTGCGGCTGGGTCGCCGCCATAGACAGCCACGATGCAGCGGTTGTACCCAGCGGCATTGGAATCCGGTGAAAGCTCCAGCGCGCGCGCTATCGCCGCCTTCGCGAGGCCGAGATCGCCGAGAGCCAGGTACGTGCCGGTCAACAGGTTCCAGTTCGCAACCGCGAGCGGATCGACCTCCATCGCCTCCTTGCACGCGGCCGCGCTCGCAGCGAGCCGGCCTGCCCGATTCTCCAGTATGCATCGCGTGCGCAGCGCGTGAGGATCCTTGGGCGCCAGAGCGAATGCGCGCGCGAGGTCGCTCTCGGCCCCCGCCCAGTCCCACTGGAAGTCCCAGCGCACCATGGCTCGCGCCGAATAGGCGACGCAGGAACCGGGATTGAGTTGCACCGCCTTCTCGGCCGCCGCAACCCCGCGATGGAAGGCGTGCCAGCCGCGCTCGTTCCGGAGGATGACCGCTCAGGCCGGGCGTGACCCCGCACCACGAAGTACCAGACGACGCCAGGAAACGCGAGACTGACCACAACGGGGAAGCCGATTGCGAGCGCGACCACGACGTAGGACAGCACCTCGTCGGGCCAGTGCAGCCCGTGCATCACCGGCTCGATGATCTGGAACACCGCGAACGCGGCGATGCCGTAGCCGACCAGCGCGCGGAAGACGCGCCGGCGCTGCAACTCTGCAAACAGGGGGAGGTCCACCCGTGCCTCCGGGTGCAACCGTATCACCAACTTGGATCCGACTCGGGTCTGACCGGATTCAGCAAGGTCCCCTGGGAGCTGACAGGGAGAGGACCGATAAGCCGCGTTCCGTGACCATGGCCTCGGGTTGCTGCATCGTGATCAGCGTAGCAGAGTCACGCGCGGCCTGCTCTGGGAGCGGCCGCGCAAGACCGCAGTCCAGGTCGGGTTCGGTGCGCGCATGATCTGCTTGCGCGCTTGCAGGACCTGCTCGATCAACCCGAACGCTTTCCTGAACCCCGCGGCGTACCGCTCTTCGTAGGTGCCCTGACCCTCGAGGCGGACCACCACTCTCAAAGCTAGATGGTCCCGTCCCGCGAGACGATCGCAGGAGCGAAGCCCCACGCCTCGTAAATGGGGTTTTCCCGCACCACGACCTTCGCCTGCTGGCGCGCCCCTTCCCGCGGCTTCTCGCCGGCGGCGAGAACCCCGCACATGAGGCTGCGCGCGCCCGGGAGGTGTAGGCTGCCGCCCATCGGAGGGAGCCTCTGTCACCCCCCCTGCTAGCGGAGTTGCAGCGACGGCGCGTGATTCGCGCGCTGATCGGGTATGGCATCGCCGCCTTCGCGGTGCTCCAGATCGTCGAGCCGATCATGCACGGGCTGCACTGGCCCGAGGCGGTGCTCTCGTACGTGGTGGTAGCGCTCGCAGCCGGCTTCCCCGTCGTCGTCAGCCTCGCCTGGATCTTCGACGTCAACGCCGGCCGGATCGAGCGGACCGCGCCTTTGCCGGCCGGCCGCCTGAGGGGGATGCGGCTCGGGTTGGTGCTGGTCGGCATCGGAGTGCTGGCGGCGGCCCCCGGCACCATCTGGTACTTCCTGGTGCGGCCTGTCGCGAGGTCCGCCACCTCGCCGGCGACCGAGCCTCCCTCCATCGCCGTCCTGCCCTTCGCCGACATGAGCCCCGGCAAGGACCAGGAGTATTTCTCCGACGGCATCGCCGAGGAGATTCTCAACGCGCTGGCGCAGGTCGAGGGGCTGCGGGTCGCCGGGAGGACTTCCTCCTTCTACTTCAAGGGCAAGAACGAGGACCTGGCCAGCATCGCCGCCAAGCTGCATGTCACGACGCTCCTGGAAGGCAGCGTGCGCAAGGCGGGCGAGCGAGTTCGCATCACGGCCCAGCTCATCAACGCCGCTGACGGCTACCACCTCTGGTCGAAGCAGTACGACCGCGACCTCACCGACATCTTCAAGGTGCAGGGCGAACTGGCCACGGCGGTGGTCGAGGCCCTCAAGGTCAAGCTGCTGCCGGGCTCGCTGCCCTCCGCGAAGGTCCATGCGGCGCGGGATCCCGAAGCCCACCGGCTGGTGCTCCTGGGGCGGTCCTTGATGTTGCGGCAGACAGCCGAGAGTAGGCGGCGCGCCGAGGCGGTCCTCGAAAGAGCGGTTGCCCTCGAGCCATCCAACGCTCAAGGCTGGGGGTGGCTGGCCACCTTGCGCGGGAACTCCGCGCTCGACGCGCCCCGAGTCGAGGTCCAGCCGCGCCTCCGCGGAGCGATGGAGGCCGCGGAGAAAACCATCGCCGCAGATCCGGACTACGCGGGCGGCTATGCTGCTCGCGGATACCTCCGCTCCCAGTTTCTCTGGGACTGGGAGGGCGCGCGGAGCGATTTTCAGAGGGCGCTGGGGCTGAGCGAGTCTGAGGTTTCATTGCACCAGTACGCGACCTGGCTCCAGAAGGTGGGGCGTTTGCAGGAGGCCATCGCGACCGAACGCAAGGTCCTCGAGGTCGATCCGCTCAACGTCTATGCCTGGACCAACCTGGCCGGCTACCTCACCGACCACGGCGAGTTCGACGAAGCGCGCGGAGCACTCGCCCAGTCCCTGGAGATCACTCCCGACAACACCGAAGCTCCGCAGCAGCTGGCGGAGATTGAGCTCCTCGAAGGGCATCCAGCCAAGGCACTGTCCCTGATCGAAAAGATGCCGCTGCAGGTGGACCGGCTGGTGATAGTGGCCATGGCCCAGCACGACCTGGGCCGCGCGCAAGAAGCCGGGCAGGCGCTGGAGACGCTGACCGCCAAGGCTGATTCCGCAGAGGGCGACGTCGCCTGGGGGCTGGCGACGGTCTACGCCTGGCGCCGGGAGCCCGACAATGCCTTCGCCTGGCTCGAGCGCGCCTATGCCCGGCACGATCTCAGGCTTCGCTGGCTCAAGAGCGACGCGATGCTGCGGAACATCCGCTCCGACCCGCGCTATCTAGAGCTGCTCAAAAAGATGAAGCTGCCGCTGGACTGAGCGCGCCCGCATGTCATCTGCGCGCGAGGATGCTACGGTGGGATCATCTCCTCGCTCTCGGGCTCGCCTTCAGTGCGCAGCCGCTCCATCGAGCAGGCCGTGAGAGACTTTGCCAGACTCCCGAAGATATGCAGAGCGGGGGCCGAGTGCACAGAACGACGTTGTCCGCCCTCTCCGTTCACGAACGAGCTCGTCGCGGTACCGCGAGTGTTCGAAGCCCTCTGGACGCCCGACAATCACATCGGAGGACCGGCGATTAAGCTGCGGCTGCACCGTAGGCGACGGAGGAATACCGCTGCGTCGTTCAGCAATGATGCAGAGTGCGCGGGCGCTCCACCGAGCGGGCCGCGCGAGACTTTGCTAGGCTGCCTGAGCATGCGGAGCAGGGGGGCGAGTTGCCAGAACGACGCTTATCCAACCTCTCCGTCATCTTCTATGCGCAAGGCGTGAAGGCGAACGTGGCCTTCTTCGACAAGAAGCCGGGCAGCGAGAGGGCGTGGACCCGGAAGCTCTGGATCTACGACATGCGCACCAACAAGACTTTCACGCTCAAAACGAACGCGCTCAAGCGCGAGGACCTCGACGAGTTCGTTGAGGTCTTCAAGCCGGGCGCGACGCAGAATCGCAAGCCAATCTGGAGCGAGAAGAAGCCCGAGGGCCGCTGGCGGGCGTTCGGCATCGAGGAGTTACTTGCCCGCGACAAGGTGTCCCTCGACATCTTCTGGCTCAAGGACGAGTCGCTGGAGGACTCGGCCAACTTGCCAGACCCGGACGTGATCGCCGCCGAGATTGCGGAGGACCTTCGCACAGCCTTAGAACAGTTCGAGGCCATCCAAGCCGACCTGTCGCGCAAGTGAGAGCCGACGTGATTCCGCCCCGCTACAGCGTCGTGAAGTCGTATGCGCAGCGTGGACCGATGGAGTCCCCTTCTGGCCGCTCAAAGTCACTTGCTCTAGCAGAGCAGGACGTAAACCTCTGTCGGATCGCCGTAGTACGGTGATCCCATGAGCGCCCTCGACGCACTCCTCGCGCCCCTGACTTCGCCTCCGACCCACAACTACCTGCCAGAACTCGTGTCTGCATTGCGACAGGCGGCGGGTGTGCCAGACCGCGATCGCGCGCTCATCGCGCAGGCGCTGGAGGTCGGCCAAAACTACATCTGGTCCAGGAGTAGATGGAGGGACTATCGGCGCGTTCCATTCTTCATGCCGGTCGCGGCCTCATCGAACTGGCGGACCTTCCTTCCGTCAGATCTCTCAACGGACGATGCCAAGATCCTCCGGGACTGGGCCTCGCGGTCGAACAACGCTGCGGTCCGAGCCCGCTTGTTCGGCTTGCTCTGGGAGCGCGAACGTCAGCATGCCGACGTCGTCGCTGCGATTGATGCTCTGCTGGAATTGCAGTCATTGTTTCTTGGAGACGATGACTGGGTGGAGTTGGTCAGAAGCCTCGGTCGTGCGGCCGACTTGGCGATGACCGTAAACGATCGTTCCCGAACTCAAGCCGGGGTTGTCGCATTTGAAGCCGCGGCGCAGAAAATCTTGAGCGGCCCGCATCCTCATGGCTTCGCGAACTTGAGCGCTGCGTACCTGGCGATCTTCTGCCGAGGCCGGAAGGATCGCCGTCCAACGGCTGTCGAGGACCAACGCCGTTGGCTCGCCGCGCTGGAGTGGCTCTCCATCGAGCAACTGGAGCGTGGCGAACTCATGACGGGGGAGTGGGGCTCTGAGATTGTTCTCGACTGGTACGCGGCGCTCGGTGACAAGGTGGCTGAGAAGGCCGCGGCGGATCGGCAGGTAGAAATTCTCCTGCAAAGAGCCGAGGACGGTCCAAAGCAGTTCCGATCGATGGTGATCGAACGCGCCCTAGCGATAGCCAAGGAACGCGGAAGCATTTTCATGCCGCAGGTCCTGGCCGCGCTCCATGCAGCAGTGCGGGCAACCGCGGAGGCGCTTCCTGGCCATCACTTCGACCTCCCTCTCGACATGGAGCTTGCTGGAGCCGTTCGCGACACGGCGGCGAACGCGCCATCATTTGCACACTGCGTCGCCCAGTTGGCGGTCGCCGACGCCCTCCTCGCTCCGCCGCTTGAGACGATCACGGCCGAAGCGGACGACATGCTCAAGACCTCCTTGTGGCTGCGGATCGCCGACAGCGTGAGTTACGGGGACGGCAAGATCAGACATCGGGGCCGCTCGGAGGATGAGAAGCGGGAGGAAGCGAAAGGGATGATCTTCGCGATGTACTTGGCGCAGGTCGAAGCTCTCCTGCACTTGGTTCTTGCCGACTGGGCGAACCACAACCGGTCGTTCGAGGGGATGGCTGCCGCCGCAAGGTCTCCCACGCTTCGTCCGGAGCGCGTTCCATTCCTGGAGACAGCCGCGTCCCGCTTCGCCGCGCAGGACTGGATCTCCTCCGGCGCGCTCGTGTCGGTCCTGTACGAGGCCCTTCTTCGCGATGAGCTTCGCGTGCGCTGCAACTACTCTGCGCTCCGCAGCGAGCCGGATGGAAGCCAAAAGGACGAGACGCTGACGGCGATGCTCAATGAGCCAACGGTTCGCGTCGCGCTCGGTGAAGGTCACGCAGCATTCGTCAGTTACGTCCTGTGCCAACCGCACGTCGGGCCGAACATGCGGAACGAGGTTGCGCACGGCACGGTCCAGCAGCATGACCTAACACCCACCCGCGTGCTGTTGGTCTGGCTCTTTATCGTACGCCTGCTGTTGGTCCCGCTTGTCGTGAAGCCGGTCGATCATGGATCGCCTGCGCCCGCTCGCAGGGAAGACGACGAGAAGACCCCTGATAACGCGGGTAACAGAGGCCTCTTTCCCGAACCCGCGCACGGACGACAGCCGGTGGACAGGGCGTGAGCACGAGCGAACTCGAGGTACTTGTTGGTGCGCTGGCGCGTACTACCGCGCCACCGCGTGCTTCACAGCAGCTTGCGGAACTGGGTCTCGTCGATGCCGAAGGCGCGGCAGAGCCCGCGGATATACTTGTTGGCGATCTCGGTCTTGAGACCGTTGTGTGCGGGGATGCCGTAGGAGACACCATCGGAAGACCGATGAGCCTTCCAGGGATGCTTCCCTTTGGGCGCGATAACATCGATGCCCAACGCCTTCACTGCGCGCTCGATGTCGCGCAGGCGCGCGGGCATGCCGACCTCAGATCAAGCTGCGCTGCGCTCAGAGTAGCCGGCGAGTGCGAGCGGCATCTGCATCTCCGCTTCCTTCTTTTTCTTGGCGCCGCGCTTGGGCTTCTCCACCTCGTGCACGGTGAAGAGGAGTTGTGCCGCGAAGAACTGCACGTTTGAGTCGTCGGCAGGCAGTGGTTCACCGGGCGGCCGCTTCTGTGCTCCGGCGACCTCCGCCCAAAATCGATCCCACTCGCTCTTCGGCGCGCGGCGCTCGTGAGGATCCCGCCCGGCCTTGATGTCGTCGATGACGATCATCCGCATCGATTTGATGAGCGTCTCGAACGCCTCTTGCAGACTGCGTCCCTGCATCACCACGTCGAAGTCGAGGCAGTGCGAAACCCATTCGCCAGGGATGTCCTCGGCGCGCTCGATGTAGAACCAGACGTTGCTCTCGAAGTCGATCTTCATGGTCCTCGTATAGCTGTTCCCAAACGGGGACGCTGTGCTGATGTGGGAACACCCTCAGTCCGCACACCCCCCGCTGTCAAGAGAAGTGCCCACGTCCTCGCCGGCAACTGCACACGCCCGCGCATGATGGAAGCCGGATGGGGATGCGCGCGCCTATCAAGTGGCCGCGCACCCTCGCAGATGAAGCAGTCCTCGGCACGATTCGTGCGACGGCCCAGCGTCGAAACCCGAACCCGGAGCCTGCACGTGCCCTCTTCGATCCCTGCTCTCACCCATCCCTCCGCGCCACCTCCGACGTGGCGGATCGCGCTCAACCTCCTGGACCAGAACCCGCACCAGCCTCGCTCCCAGATGGACGAGGCTACTCTGGCCGAGCTGACGGCAAGCATCCGCGATCATGGACTCCTTCAACCCATCACCGTCCGCAAGGTCGGCACCCGGTACCAGGTCATCGCCGGTCACCGCCGGCTCGAAGCCTTCCGGCGCCTGCTCGCGGCCGCCGGACACCACGATGAAGCGACGGCAGAGCGCTTCCGCACCATCCCTGCACACGAGAAATTCGACGTCACCGATGACGAGATGGCGCTCTTCGCCCTCGTCGAAAACCTCCAGCGCGACGACCTGTCTCCCCTGGACGCGGCTCTGGGGCTCTCGCGTTTCCAGGAGGCGCATCAGCCCTCCACCGAGGTCCTGACCAAGCGCACGGGCCTCGAGCTCGACCGCGTGAAGCGGCTTCTTCGCCTTGCGCGCGCGCCGAAGATCATTCAGGACGCGTGCCACCAGGGCGTCTTGGTCGACGAGATGGATGAACGCGGCACCGTGAAGCTCCTTCCCTCCGGCAACCCCAAGCACCAGCGAAGCCGGCTCGATCTCATGGCTGCGCTCGAATTCGCGAAGCTCCACGCGCACGCCGAAGTCCTCACCGAAGAAGGCGGACGAGCGCACCGCGCGCGCCATTCAGCGTGCGCTCTCCGAGCGCTGGAGCTTCCGCCGCGTGCAATCCTTTTGTCGCGCCAGCATCGCGGCCGTCGAGCCCGAGGCTGCCGGCGTCGAGGCAGCCGCAAGGACAACTTCCCTCCCCCTATTCAGCGACGGGCAAGAGTTGCTGATCCGGCGCGGCCAGTTGCGGAGCGCGGCGCCGGAGGAGCGGGCGGTGCTGCTCCAGCTGCTGACGGCACTGGTCGAGGAGCTGGCGTCGTGAAGGCCCAATGTCCGGAGCAACGCTGCTCCGCGTGCCGAGCGCAATGCCGAATGATCCGCCGAGCACCCTGCCGAACCTATTTCGGCCTCCTATCCTGCACCCGTTTCGGCATCTGGTTCGGCGGCTCGCGGACGGAAAAGCCTCACGATTCAAGCCCCCCGCCCCTCCGCCCGGTAGCGCTCGCAGAGCCGGGGCTGCGCGGTCGCCCGAACCGACCACCCACTCCCAACGAATTTGAATTGGAGAGGGTGGTCGATTCGGTCTCCTTTGGAAATTTGGGAATTGAAATGGGTGGCGGGGGGGGAAGCAACGGAGCAGTGAAGAAAGCAGAGAGGAAGAATCTACTGAGGACAGGTTGTGTGACTGAAGGTGAAGTACCCAAAGAAGAAGATCTGGGGGTGGAGGCGGGGGCAAGGAGATGAGCCAGCAAGCGAGGCTCGTCGAGGAACGGCCGATCGGAAAGTCAGTCAGCGCGAGGAGGGCGACGGCGGCGAAGCTGACGGACCGTGACAAGGACCTCCTCGGGCTCTTGGTGCATGCGAGGTACCTGACCTTATCCGACCTCTCCGTCGAGCCTGTTCCCCCCGGTGTCCTCGCCGATGCCTACCTCGCCCTCGGCGACAAGGACCGCGCCTTCGAGTGGCTCGAGCGCGGAGTCGAGGAGGACGATCAGATGGTCATGCGGAGCAGGGGGGCGAGTTGTCCGCAGTGGGATTCGCTCCGCTCCGACCCGCGCTACCACAAGCTGCTCAAGCGGATGAACCTCGAATGAGTGCGCCCCTGCTCGCTGAGCTGCAAAGACGGCGCGTCTTTCGCGCGCTGATCGGCTACGGCATCGCCTCCTTCGCAGTGCTGCAGATCATCGAGCCGATCGTGCACGGACTGCATTGGTCGGAGGCGGTCGTCTCCTACGCCGTGGTCGCCCTCGCGGTCGGGTTTCCACTGGTGGTCGGGCTGGCGTGGATCTTCGACGTCAACGCGGGGCGCATCGAAAGGACCGCGCCACCAACCGCCCAGGGAGCGCGGGGCGCGTTTCTCGCGGCGGTCCTGGTCGGCATCGGGCTCCTTGCCGCGGCGCCGGCCTCGGCTGGTACTTCCTTTGGCACGGCCGCGACCGCTCCGCGACGCAGGCCGCTCGCGCGCCGTCCATCGCCGTGCTGCCCTTCGCCAACCTCAGCTCCGACAAGGAGCAGGACTACTTCTCCGACGGACTGGCGGAGGAGATCCTCGACGCGCTCGCGCAGGTCGAGGGGCTGCACGTGGCGGGACGCACCTCGTCGTTTTCCTTCAAGGGCAAGAACGACGACTTGCGCACCATCGGGCAGAAGCTCGAGGTCGCGCATCTCCTCGAGGGCAGCGTGCGCAAGGAAGGCAACCGCGTCCGCGTCACCGCGCAGCTCATCAGCGCCGCCGACGGCTACCACCTCTGGTCGAAGACCTTCGACCGCGAGCTCACCGGCGTCTTCGCGGTGGAGGCCGAGATCTCCCGCGCGGTGGTGGAAGCGCTCAAGGTGCGGCTCATGCCCAACGAGAAGCCGCGCCAGCCGGCCACCAACCCGGAGGCCTACAACGAGTACCTGCTTGGGAAAGCAGTTCGCCAGCCGGCCGACGCCGGACAACCGGCGCCGGGCCGCGGCAGCCTACGAGAAGGCCCTGCAGCTCGATCCTCAATTCGCTCCTGCCTGGGCGGGACTGGCGGGGGTGACCTTCGCGCTGTCGTTGTACGTGGAGACGGCCACGGCCGTCTCCGAGGGTTACCAGCGCGCCATGGCGGCGGCGGAAAAGGCGGTGGCGCTCGATCCCGAGTTGGCCGACGGCTATGCCGTGCGGGGCTCCCTGCGCATCGACAAAGCGGACTGGGCGGGCGCGCGCGCCGACGTCGAGCGGGCCCTCGCGCTCAATCCTGGTTCCGCCGGTCTCCACCTCAGCTACGCGTGGATCATCCTGCTGCCGCTCGGCCGCCTTCCGGAGGCCATCCGCGAGGCGCAGAAGGCAACCGATCTCGATCCCCTCTCCGCCGGCGCCTGGTCCAGCCTGGGAACGCTCTACATGCTCAGCGGCCAACCGGGTCCCGCCCAGGCGGCGCTCGAGCGGTCGCTGCGCATCTTCCCCGAGCAGAACGTCCCGGCGGCGATGGCCCTCTCTGCCACGCTGCTCTTCCAGAAGAAGCCGTCGGAAACGCTGGCGATGGCGGAGCAGATCGCGTTCGAACCGATGCGGTTGTCGATGAAGGCGCTCGCGCTGCACGATCTCGGCCGGAAGGTGAAAGCCGCAGGCTGGTCGACGAGCTCATCGCGCGCCACCCGCACTCGGGCGCGTTCCACATCGCCGAGGCCTATGCCTGGTTCGGCGAGCCCGACCTCGCCTTCGAGTGGTTGGACCGCTTCTACGCCCGGAACGGTCCGGGACTGGCGCCCTTCCTCAAGGTCAACCCGCTCTTTCGCAGCCTGCACGCCGACCCGCGCTTCACCGCTCTCCTCAAGAAGATGAACCTGCCCACCGACTGACGCTGGCGCCAGCCAACCTGCTAGCATGGAGACGAGGGGTGGCCGTGGACACGGCGACCTTGTTTGGGGAATTGAAGCGACGCCGCGTCTTCCGGGCGCTGGCCGGCTACGGCATCGCCGCCTTCGCGGTGCTGCAGATCATCGAGCGCCGGCTTCTTCTCTCGGCCCGCAACGCCGACCGGCTGCGACGGCAGGAGGAGTCGTTCCGCCGGGCTGGGGTTCACGCGTCTGCGTCCTCCGACGTGCTCTCACAGTTGCGCGCCGCGGACGTGATCGTCTGCGCGGCGAGCCTCGCCGCGCCTGCGCTCGACCTCGGCGACTGCCGCCCCGCTGCGCTGATCTGCGACGCCGGATATCCGAAGAACCTTCTCTCCTGTCGCGCGGACGCGCGCGTCTTCTGGGGCGGGATGGGCCAGGCGCCGGACGCTGGGAGGCCGACGCATTGCTCCACACTCTCTATTCCTTCCCCGCGCCGCGGGTGGCCCACGGCTGTCTGCTCGAGGCGGTCGCCCTGGCGCTCGAAGGACGGATCGAACCCTACTCGCAAGGTCGCGGGCACATCACGCCGGAGCGGATCGATGAGATGTGGCGCATCGCTGGCCGCCACGGCATCTCGTTGGCGCCACTCTTCGGTGCAGCAGGGCTCTGGAGCGAAAGCGGTCGGCGCCCATTCGACCGGTGCCTCGCATCTGCTACGGATCCTCGATCGAGCATGAACGGACCCGCTGATCCGCGACCGGGCTGGTAGAAAGGCCATGCTCACCGAGGAGGTGGACCGCGGGCGGGCCGGGGAGGATCGGATGGGGACCAGGCGCTTTCGTGCCGGAGTCGTGGGGACGAGCTGGTGGGTGGACCTCGAGCACTTGCCGGGCCTGAAGGCGCGGGCAGACGTGGAGGTGGCCGCGCTCTGCGGGCGCGATGGCCAGCGGCTCGCAGCCCTTGCCGACAAGTTTGGGGTGCCGGATCGGTTCACGGACTGGAAGGAGATGATCGCGCAGGGCCGGCTCGACCTGGTCGCGATCGTCACCCCCAACCTCCTCCATCACCCGGTGGCCATGGCCGCGCTCGACAAAGGGCTGCACGTGATCTGCGAGAAGCCGCTGGCGCTCGACGCGACGCAAGCGCGCCAGATGGCGGCGGCCGCCGAGGCGAAGAAACTCCAGACGCTGACCTTCTTCACGCACCGCGCGCTCGCGGCAGCGGCGCAGGTCAAGCGCCTCGTGGGCGAGGGCTTCCTGGGAACGCCACTGCACGTCAGCGCCTCCTACTTCAGCGCCTCGCACCTCGAGCCGGGCAAGCCCGCGTCCTGGCGCATGCGCCGCGCCGAGTCCGGCACCGGCGTGCTCGGCGACAT
>JANXXR010000248.1 GCA_025350525.1 Deltaproteobacteria bacterium | reverse complement strand
CGGAGGTTTTTTGGGGGTTTGCGGGGCCACCATCGAGGGGGCGCGTCACCTCGGGCCCAACCTACTTTTCTCCGTGCCCTCCGTGCCTCCGTGGTGCGCTGTTGCTTTGTTTTTTTGAGTGCTGCGAGCAAGCGGATTGCGCATGCTAGAGACCGGCTGATGGATCCGCTGGCGAAAGTTCTCAACCCCCCGCAGCTCGAAGCGGTGCGGTACGGCGACGGGCCGCTGCTCATCCTGGCGGGCGCCGGATCGGGGAAGACCCGCGTCCTCACCCACCGCATCGCCCACCTGCTCCGCGAGCGGCTGGCGCGGGCGCCCGAGATCCTCGCGGTGACCTTCACCAACAAGGCGGCGGGGGAGCTGCGCGAGCGGGTCGGCAAGCTGGTGGGCGCCGACGACGCGCAGCGGATGTGGGTGGCGACGTTCCACGCCGCCTGCGCGCGGATTTTGCGGCGCGAGGCCGAGGCGCTGGGGTTGACCCGCGCCTTTGCCATCTACGACGACTCCGACCAGCTGGGCGCGGCCAAGCGGGCCACGGCCGACCTGGGCTTCGACGTGGGGACGGCCAAGGCGCATCTCTCCCGCATCGACCGCTGGAAGAACGCCGGTCTGCTCCCCGGCGAGGTGCGCGTCCCGGATTACGACGTGCCGGGGAAGACCGCCGCCAAGGTCTATACCAAGTATCAAAGTGCGCTGCAGGCCTCCAACGCCTGCGACTTCGGCGACCTGATCGTCCGCGTCGTCGATCTCTTCAGGAAGCGCGACGACATCCTGCAGAACTACGCCGGCCGCTTCCGCCACATCCTGGTGGACGAGTTCCAGGACACCAACCCCGCGCAGTACCAGCTCCTGAAATTGCTCGCGGGCGTGCACAAAAACCTCTGCGTGGTGGGCGACGACGACCAGTCCATCTACCGCTGGCGCGGCGCGGAGGTGGACAACATCCTCGACTTCTCCCGGACCTTCCCCGGCACGAAAGTGGTCCGCCTCGAGCAGAACTACCGCAGCTCGCAGCGCATCCTCTCGGCGGCGCACGCCATCATCGAGAAGAACGAGCGCCGCGCCGACAAGAAGCTGTGGACCGCCGCCGGCGAGGGCGAGAAGGTCCGGGTGGTGCTGGCGGAGGACGAGCGCGACGAGGGCGGGCGGGTTGCCACCGAGCTCTACGCGCAGAACGCCCGCGGAACTTCCTACGCCGAGATGGCGGTCTTCTACCGCGCCAACGCCCAGTCGCGCTCGCTGGAAGACGCCATGCGCGCCCGCCGCATTCCCTACCGCGTGGTGCGCGGCCGCAGCTTCTACGATCGCGCCGAGGTCAAGGACATCGCGGCCTACCTGCGGCTGTGCGTGAACCCGCGCTCCGACGCGGATCTCCTCCGCATCGTCAACACGCCGCCGCGGGGGATCGGCGACACCACCATCGATCACCTGCGGGCCTCCGCCTCGCGGCAGGGTCTGTCGCTCTGGGAAAGTTTGAGCACGAGCGATCCGGAGGTGCCGGCCAACGCGCGCACCAAGCTCTTGCCCTTCCGGACGCTGGTGGAAAAGCTGCGGCAGGGCGTCGAGACGGACCCGGGTGCGGCGGAGTCGATCGAGCGGGTCATCGAGCAGACCGGCTACGCCGACCGCTTGCGCCTCGAGGGCGAAGAGGGTGAGGACCGGCTTGAGAACCTCTACGAGCTGGTCGGCGCGGCGCGGGAGTTCGACCGCGCGTATGCGGAGGCGCGCGGGGCGACGACTGCAACAGCGCACCACGGAGGCGCGGAGGGCACGGAGAAGCGGGATCTCGATGACTCGGGCCCGAAGCCCGAAGGCCGAAGCCAGGAGCCCGAAGCCCCAAGCCCGGAGCCACCTCCCGAAAAGCCGCTGGTGCCGGACCCGACGCGCCAGACGCACGGGCAGTACATGCGGGCGCTGCGAGGATCGCCGGGGATGCTGGGGAGCCCCGTCCTCGAGGAAGGCCTTCCGCCCGGTGACCGGCCCGATCCGGCCGCGGCCATCGCGGCGGCGGATCCCGACGACAACCTCGCCGACACGCCGCTGATCGGCTTTCTCGAGCAGCTGGCCCTGGTGGGCGACGCCGACGCTGCGGGCGGCGGCGACCGCGTCTCCCTGATGACGCTGCACGCGGCCAAGGGCCTCGAGTTCGACGCCGTGTGGATGACCGGCCTCGAGGAGCGCGTCTTTCCGTCCTCGCGCTCGCTGGGGCAGGCCGGGCCGATGGCCACGGGCGAGGAGGATCCCGCCGAGATCGCCGAGGAGCGCCGCCTCTGTTACGTCGGCATGACCCGCGCCCGCAAGCGGCTGACACTGACGCTCGCGCGCTGCCGGTCGCTCTTCGGCGAGCTGCGCTTCAACACGCCGTCGCGCTTCGTCACCGAGCTGCCGCCCGACCTGGCCGAGGGCCTCGCCTCGCTGCAGCGCCTGACGCCGATGCAGGAGAAGGCGCGCAAGGACGTCTACTACGAGGACTTCGACCAGCGCCCGCGGTACAACGAAGCGCCGCCGCAGCGGAACAAGATGCGCGAGCCGCGCTACGAGCCGTCGAGCAAGCCCGTGCCCAAGGTCGCTGCCGCGGGAGTGGACGCGCTCAGCCCGGGCGCGCGGGTGAAGCACCCTTCGTTTGGAGTGGGCACCGTCGAGGAGGAGGACGGCGCGGGGTTGACCCGCAAGCTGAGCGTCCGCTTCGGACCGGGCGTCGGGCTCAAGAAGATCCTCGCCCGCTTCGTCGAGCCCGCCTGAGAGGAGCCGCGATGAGATTGCACCCTCTCCACCTCGCGCTGCTCGCCCTCTGCTGCTGCGCGAGCCCGCGGACCATGCGCGTCCGGCCCGTCGCCAGCCGCGACCTGCGCGGGGTGGTCTTCCTCTCTTTCGCAGCCTCGCAGGTGGACGGCTTCTTCGACGCGCAGGGCCGGCCCTGCCCTCCCTTCAACGGTGGAATCCTCGACTTCTTCGCCGGCTGGCAGTCGCACGACGCAGATCCGATCTGCGACCACGACACCTTCGAAGACGGCCCGCACCCCGCCTCGCTGGAGCTCCGCTTCCGGGGCTCCGTGCCGGCCGACGGCGCGCTCGACCTCGTCAGCGGCGGCTACGCGGTCGGCGCTTTTGGACGAGCGGTGGCGCGGGGCTCGCACATCGGCGATTACTTCGCCTGGGCGCGGGTGATGCTCGAGGTCGAGTCGGAGCACTGCCGCGGGAGCTGGTCTTCGCCCATCGCCAAGGCGACGGTGACCGGCATCTTCTCGCGGCAGACGGAATTCTCGGGCTGGTCGGAAGTCCCCGACGTGCACCTCTCGGGCTGCAAGGCGGGCGAGCCGCTCGAGGTCAAGCTGCGCCTCGCCAGCGACTCGAACCGCGGCCGCATCGAGGTGGAGGCCTTCGGCTTCTCGGCCTCGGCGGCGGACGAGCTGGACCGGATCTTCGGCCTGCGCCGCGCCGTCCCTACTCCCCAGAACTTGCCTGGAGCTCTGCAAAGCCGGTGAAGTCCGCGGCGATGAAGTGCGCGCCGGCGCGGCGCAGGTCGTCCGCCGAGGCGGTGGTGGTCACGGCGGCGCAGCGCATTCCCGCGGCGACGGCGGCCTCGACGCCCTTGGGCGCGTCCTCGAAGGCGATGCAGTCGTAAGGTGCCACCCCCAGCTGCCGCGCTGCTTCGAGAAAGATGTCGGGCGCCGGCTTGCCGTGGCGGACGTGCTCGGCGCCGACGATGACGGCGAAGCGCGGGCGGAGCCGCAGCCCGTCGAGAACGAGGTCGCGGTTGGGAAGAGGCGCCGCGCTGGCGACGGCGAGGCGGACCTCGCGGGCCGCGAGCGCGTCGAGCAGAGGCAGGAGGCCCGCAAGCGGCCGAAGCGATGGCGCGTAGAGCTGGCGGTAAAGCGCCTCTTTTTCGGCGCTGAGCGCGGACACCTCGGACGCGCCGGCCACCAAGAGCGGGATCAACTCCTCGTTCTTCATCCCCGCATGCGCGTAGATGAAGGATTCGATCTCCGCGTCGGAGCGCGCGTCGGCCGCGTGCGCGCGCACCAGCGAAATCCAGGCGCGGGCGTGCCAGCGCATGTTGTCCACCAGCGTCCCGTCCAGGTCGAAGACGGCTCCCCGCAGCCTCACACCGGCCTGCCGCGGAGCAGGTAGTCCACCAGCACCCCGAGCAGGACCTGCACGAGACCCGCCACCAGCGCCTGCGCGATGCCGATGTTGTAGGCCAGCGTGTAGACCGCGAACCAGGCGATCATCGCAATGATACCTGGTATCAAAAGGAACCAGAAGTAGGCGAAGGGCGTCACCAGCACCGCCACCAGCACGGTGACGAGCAGCGCCCGTCCCAGCGTGTTGTTCCGGTTGCCCTTCGAGACGGCGGCGACCGAGGCCATCACCACCAGCGCATGCACCACCCACGAGGCTATTTTCAGGACCAACCAGGGCATGGCCGAAAAGGTAGCAGGCTGCGGACGGATCGGATAGATCGAGCCATGACGACTGAACTCCCCATCACAGAAGAGCTGCTGCACGCGCTGCCCAAGACCGACCTGCACTGCCACCTCGACGGCAGCCTCCGCCTCAAGACCATGCTGGAGCTGGCGGAGCAGCAGGGGGTCAAGCTCCCCGCCGACACCGAAGACGGCCTCGCCAAGGCGATGAAGATCGGCCAGCGGCACGGCAGCCTCGAGGAGTACCTGAAGGGCTTCGAGATCACGCTCAGCGTGATGCAGACCGAAGAGTCCCTTTACCGGACCGCCTACGAGCTGGCCATCGACGCGGCGGCAGAGAACTGCAAGCTGATCGAGGTGCGCTACGCGCCGGTGCTCCACTTGCAGAAGGGCCTCAAGCCGACGGTGGTGGTCGAAGCCGTCCTCGAGGGGCTGCGCGCCGCCGAGCGCGAGACCGGCATCCTCGCCGGCGTCCTCGTCTGCGGCATCCGCAACATGGGGCCGGAGACTTCGCTGCGCCTCGCCGAGCTCTCGGTCGCCTACAAGAACCGGGGCGTGCTGGGCTTCGACCTGGCCGGCGCCGAGCACGGAAATCCCGCCAAGGATCACCAGGAGGCCTTCCAGCTCATCCTCAACAACAACATCAACTGCACCGTGCACGCCGGCGAGGCCTACGGCCCGCCCTCGATCGCGCAGGCGCTCCACTACTGCGGCGCCCACCGCATCGGCCACGGCGTCCGGCTGCGCGAGGACGGCGACCTGCTCAACTACGTCAACGACCACCGCATCCCCATCGAGTGCTGCCCGTCGTCCAACGTCCAGACCGGCTCGGTCAACGACATGGCCAGCCACCCCTTCAAGTTCTACCTGGACTTCGGCCTGCGGGTGACCATCAACACCGACAACCGGCTCATCACCGACACCACCGTCACCAAGGAACTGCTGCTGACGGCGAAGCAGTTCAACCTGACGTTGAAGGACGTGCGCAACGTGCTGGTGGGCGGGTTCAAGAGCGCCTTCTTGACCTTCCACGATCGAGCGCAGCTGGTCCGCAAGGTCCAGACGGAAATGGACGAGATCATCGGCCGCTTCGCGGCGGGCGCGCAGAACGGCGTCGCGCCGAAGAAGGCGCCGCCCGGTGGCTCGAAACCGCCTGCTGCCTCGAAGCCGCCGCCCGGCAAGCGGGCCTGAGCACGCCCGTCGGCTGATCGACAACGCCCAGCGCCATCGTTGCGGCTTGAGCGCCGGGGGCCTACCGTCCCCCCATGCGCGTCGACAAAACCCTGGCCATGATCCTTGCCGGCGGCGAAGGCCGAAGGCTTGCTCCCTTGACCCAGGAGCGGGCCAAGCCCGCCGTACCCTTTGGCGGACGCTACCGGATCATCGACTTCGTCCTCTCCAACTTCGCCAACTCGGGCGTGCTGCGAATGAAGGTCCTCACGCAGTACAAGTCCGACTCGCTCAACACGCACATCTCGCGCGGCTGGCGGCTTTCCCACATGCTCGGCCAGTTCGTCGAGAGCGTGCCGGCGCAGCAGCGCACCGGGCCCGAGTGGTACCGCGGCTCGGCCGACGCCATCTACCAGAACCTCAACCTGGTCACCGACGAAGAGCCGCAGTTCGTCTTCGTCTTCGGCGCCGACCACATCTACCGCATGGACGTGCAGCAGATGCTCGACTTTCACGTCGCGCAGAAGGCCGATTGCACGGTGGCCGCCATCCCGGTGCCCATCGAGGAGGCGTCGGCGTTCGGCATCATCACCGCCGACGAGACCGGCCGCATGATCGACTTCCAGGAGAAGCCCAAGCACCCGAAGCCGATGATCGGCAACCCGCGGGCGGCGCTGGTCTCGATGGGCAACTACCTCTTCACCACCGAGGCGCTGGTCCGCGAGATCGTCAAGGACGCCGGCAAGGAGTCGGCGCACGACTTCGGCAAGTCGATCATCGCGGAGATGCATAAGCGCAGCAAGGTGGCCGTCTACGACTTCGCCACCAACACCGTGCCCGGCCAGGGGCCCAACGAGATCGGCTACTGGCGCGACGTCGGCGACCTCGACACCTACTACGAGTGCAACATGGACCTGGTGGCGGTGGACCCCAAGCTCTCGCTCTACAACGACCGCTGGCCCATCTACACCGCGCCCTCGCCCACCGCCGCGCCGGTCAAGTTCGTCTTCGCCAACGTCGAGGAGAACCGCATCGGCTCGGCCACCGACTCCATCGTCAGCGAGGGCTGCATCATCTCGGGCGGGCGCATCAACCGCTGCATCCTCTCGCCCAACGTGCGCATCAACTCCTACGCCGAGCTCACCGATTCGATCTTGTTCGAGGGCGTCAAGGTCGGCCGGCACGCGCGCATCCGCAACGCCATCATCGACAAGAACGTGGACATCCCGCCGGGCGTGCAGATCGGCTACGACGCCGAGGAGGACAAGAAGCGGTTCTTCCTCAGCCCCAAGGGCATCGTCATCGTGCCCAAGGGCATGCGGCTCGCAGGCTAGCAGACAGATCGGCTACAAGAAGGCGTGACCCGCGCCGCCTTCCTCTGGCACCTGCACCAGCCCGAATACCGCGACCCGGTCAGCGGCCAGCCGCTGCTTCCCTGGGTCCGCCTGCATGCGACCCGCGCCTATACCGACATGGCGGCGGCACTGGAGAAGTTCCAGCGCGTGCGCGTGGTGGCCAACTGGGCCCCTTCGCTCTTGCTCCAGCTGGAGGCGTACGCGCAGGGGCGCAGCGTGGACAAGGACGAGCAGCTGGCGCGCAGGCCCGCCGCGGATCTGAATCCCGCCGAGCGGGCGCACGTGGTCAAGGAGAGCTTCTCGGTCGACTGGGAGCTGTGGGTGAAGCCGGTGCCGCGCTACGCGGAGCTGCTCGCCAAGCGCGGACTCGACCTGCGCAAGGTCGATCTGATGCGGGTGCAGGAGACCTTTTCGACCCAGGAGTTGGTCGATCTTCAAGTGCACTTCATGCTGGGCTGGATGGGCTTTGCCGCCCGCCGTGAGCACCCGCTGGTCGAGGAGCTGATCGGCAAGGAGCGGAACTTCACCGAGGTCGAGAAGCTTGCGCTGCTCGATCTGTCGCGGCAGATCGGGCGTGCGGTGATCCCGCGCTGGCGCAAGCTGGAAGGACGGGTGGAGATCACCTGCTCGCCGCTCTTCCATCCCATCCTGCCGCTGCTGGTGGATTCCGACTCGGCGCGCCGGGCCATGCCGCAGGCCGCGCTGCCGCCGCGCTTCCAGTATCCCGAGGACGCCCGCGAGCAGGTGCGGCGCGGCCTTGCGCGCGCGGAGCAGGACTTCGGGGTGCGGCCGGTGGGGATGTGGCCCAGCGAAGGCAGCGTCTCGCCGGAGGTGATCGAGATCCTCGGCGCCGCGGGCGTACGCTGGTGCGCCACCGATCAGGGCAACCTCGAGCGCAGCCAGCTCCTCGAGCCTCCGGCCGGCCCGCTGCACCACCGGCCGTGGATGAGCGGCGAGGTGGCCATCTTCTTCCGCGACCGCGAGCTGTCCGACGCCATCGGCTTCCGCTACGCGCGGGCCGCGCCGGCCGCGGCAGTGAGCGATCTGCTCCACCAGATCGCGGCGGCGGGCGACGCCACCGTGACGCTGGCGCTCGACGGAGAGAACCCCTGGGAGCACTACCCGCAGTCGGGCGAGCTCTTCCTCGAGGAGCTGTATACCCAGCTCGAGGCGCGGGCGCTGGGCGTCGTCTCCGTGCTGCCGCGCGAGGAGATCCGCGAGCGCCCGCCGCAGGCCCGCATCGCGCAGCTGCACAGCGGCAGCTGGATCGACTCGAACTTCCGCATCTGGATCGGCCACCCAGAGGACAACCAGGCCTGGGCGCTGCTGGGAGAAGCGCGCGCCGCGCTCGCCGCCGCCCGGGAGGTGGCGCCCGAGGCGCGGGAGAAGGCGTACCTGGCCTGCCTCGCCGCCGAGGGCAGCGACTGGTTCTGGTGGTACGGCGACGACTTCACCACCGAGAACGCGCCCGAGTTCGACTCGCTCTTCCGCCGCAACGTCGAGCAGGTCTTCCGCCACCTGGGCCTGGTTCCGCCCGAGCGCCTCTCGCGTCCCATCATCGCGCCGTACAAGGACAAGACGCAGGCCCAGGCGGTGACCATGCCGCCGCGGCGGCTGATCGCGCCCCAGATCGACGGCTACGCGCGCGGCTACTACGAGTGGAGCGGCGCCGGGTTCTACCGGCCGGGGCTCCCGGTGGGCGGCTCGATGTACCAGGGCTTTGGCGCCTTCGTGCAGGCCTGGTACGGCTTCTCCACAGCCGAGCTCTTCCTCCGCCTCGACCCGTCGCGGAGCGCGGAGCTGCGCGGTGACCTGCGCCTGCTGCTCTCGCGCGAGCGGCAGAAAGGGTCCCGCTCCTCCTGGACGCAGGAAGGCGGCGCGCGCGAGGAAAAGACGCTCTTGATGACGCTCTCCCCGGGCGGCGCCGAGTGCCCGGTGCGGGACGAGCGGGGCGCGCAATGCGGCGCCGGCCGCTGTGGTGCTATCGTGGAGCTGTCCGTCTCGCTGCAGGCGCTGGGACTGCTGCCGGCCGATCGGATGGGGATCCTGGTGCGGCTCATGCGCGAGGAGGTGGAGGTGGACCGGCTGCCGCGCTACGGTGAGCTGACGATGCAGGTTCCCGACCAGAGCTTCGAGCGGGCGCACTGGAACGTCTGAGGGCTCCGTGGAAACCAAGGTCACGCGCGTCACCAGCATCGCAGGCCTGACCCAGGCGCTGGGGAGCGAGGAGGCGTGCCTGGTCCAGATCTACGGGCCGATGCTGGGCAAGAAGTTCGTCCTCGAGAAGGAGGAGACCAGCATCGGCCGGGGCGAGAGCTGCGAGATCGTGCTCGAGCTCGACAACGTCTCCCGCCGCCACTGCTCGCTGCTGCTCCGCAAAGACGGCGTCTGTTTGCGCGACAACGGCTCGACCAACGGCACCTACCTCAACAACGTCGAGGTGCGGGGCGAGACGCCGCTGCGCTCGGGCGACCTCATCAAGGTGGGCTCGGCCATCTTCAAGTTTCTCTTCGGCGGCGAGCTCGGTTCGATCGAGGCGCAGTATCACGAGGAGATCTACCGGCTCACCATCATCGACGGCCTGACCCAGGTCTTCAACAAGCGCTACCTGCTCGAGTTCCTCGACCGCGAGATGGCCCGCTGCCTGCGCCACCAGCGCGATCTCTCGCTGGTGCTCTTCGACATCGATCACTTCAAGCACATCAACGACACCTTCGGGCACCTGGCCGGCGACTACGTGCTGCGCGAACTGGCGCAGGCGCTCAAGACGCGCATCCGCAAGGAGGAGTGCTTCGCGCGGTACGGCGGCGAGGAGTTCGCGCTGGTGCTGCCCGAGACGGGCCACGGCAACACCGTCTTCCTCGCCGACAAGCTGCGGAAGATCGTCGAGCAGCATCCCTTCGTCTTCGAGGGCAAGCGGATGCCGGTGACCTTCTCGGCGGGGGTGGCCGACCTGGAGGCGGCGCACGACTCGGCGCTGGCGTTCATCAAGGCCGCCGACGCGCGCCTCTACGACGCCAAGCACCGCGGCCGCAACCAGGTCGTCGGCGCGTAAGAACCGCGGCTTCAAGCGCACCACGGAGGCGCGGAGGCGCGGAGAAAGAGGATCGGGTGGGCCGGGTGTCCGATCGCCGCCTCGGTGGTGGCTCCGCAAAAACAAGAAACCTCCGTGCCCTCCGTGCCTCCGTGGTGCGCTTTTGCTTTTGCTTTTTTTGATAGTGTGCGCCGGCTATGCCGGAACTGCGCAAAGATCCCGTCGTCGACCGCTGGGTGATCATTGCCCCCGAGCGCGCCGACCGGCCCAATGCGCTGCTCCGCCCCCTGCCCGAGAGCGACGGGGAGACCTGCCCCTTCTGCCCCGGCAACGAGGTCATGACCCCGCCCGAGGTCCTCGTCCATCCGGGCAAGGCCGGCGGCTGGTCGGTGCGGGTGGTGCCCAACCGCTATCCGGCGCTGCGCACCGAGATCCAGATGTCGCGGGCGGGCAACGGCCTGTTCGACAGCACGGCCGGGGTCGGCGCGCACGAGGTGGTGATCGAGACCGCCGAGCACAGGAAATCGCTCGCCGACTTGCCGGCGGCGCAGATCGAGAGCGTGCTCACCGCCTGGCAGGAGCGGATGATCGACCTCTCCCGCGACCTGCGCCTCAAGGCGCTCTTCGCCTTCAAGAACCAGGGCGCGCCGGCGGGGGCCACGCTGCCGCACGCCCACTCGCAGCTGGTGGCGCTGCCCTTCGTGCCGCCCGCGCTCGCCGACGAGCTGCGGGGCGCACGGCGCCACTACGACGACAAGGAGCGCTGCATCTTCTGCGACATCCTTGCCCAGGAGCTGCGCGACAAGGAGCGGGTGGTGCTGGAGACCGAGGGCGCCGTCGCCCTCTCGCCGTACGCCGCCCGATCGCCCTTCGAGACCTGGCTGTTTTTGCGAGAGCACCGCTCGTCTTTCGAGTCGGCAACCGGACAGGAGCTCCGTTCCGTGGCGGACGCGCTGCGCACCGTGCTGCGAAAGATCGATGTCGCGCTGGACCGGCCGGCGTACAACCTTCTGTTGCACACCATGCCGCTGCGCGAATCCCGGAACGACTGGTACCACTGGCACCTCGAGCTCAAGCCGGTCCTGACCCTGCAGGCCGGCTTCGAATGGGCCAGCGGCTGTTACATCAATCCCACGCCACCGGAGGAGGCCGCCGGCTTCCTGCGGCAGACGGAGACAGCACCGTGAGCGGAGCGAAACCGTGAGGATCTTGTTCGTCGCCTCCGAGGCCGCGCCCTACGTCAAGACCGGCGGGCTCGGCGACGTCATCGACGCGCTGCCGCGGGCGCTGGCCGCGCGGGGCCACGAGCTGCTCGTGGTGCTCCCCAGGTACAACGTCATCGACGGCGCCGGCCACGGGCTGCGCGACACCGGCCGCCGCGTCGAGGTG
>JANXXR010000244.1 GCA_025350525.1 Deltaproteobacteria bacterium | reverse complement strand
GCCGCTCGCCGACATCGCCGGGCGGCATGCGCTCGAAGTTCCCGAAAGCCTGAAGGCCAGCAAGGGCTGGGTCGGCCAACTGCTCGAGCGCGCGCTGGGGGCGACCTCGGGCTCGCGCGCGGAGCCGGACTTCCCTGGCCTCGGCATCGAGCTCAAGACCATCCCGGTGGACGAGCAGGGGCGGCCGCTCGAGTCATGCTTCGTCGCCTCGCTCGATCTCGCCGCGGTGGACCAGCGCTGGGAGCATTCGCCGGTGCGCAAGAAGCTGGTGCGCGTCGCCTGGGTGGCGGTGCAGGGGTCGCGGCGCATTCCGCTTTCCCAGCGGCGCTGCGGGGCGGCGCTGTTGTGGAGCCCGTCACCCGAGGAAGAAGAGGCGCTGCGGGCCGACTACGAGACCATCATCGAGCTGCTGCAGGAAGGCGTCCGCGTCACCGCGCACACCGGCGCCTTCCTGCAGCTTCGCCCCAAGGGCCGCGACGGCAAGGCGCTGCGCTGGGCGTTGGACGAGGAAGGCGAGGTCTCGCGCACGGCGCCGCGCGCCTTCTACCTGCGGCGGACTTTTATCGAAGCCTTGCTGGCCAGGCACTTCACCCTGCCCGGCTGATCTTCTCCAGCGCCTCGCGCAAGCTCGCGGGCATCGGCACCGGGCGGCGGGACTTGCCGTCCACGAAGACGTGCGTGAAGGAGCCCAGCGCGGCGAGGCCGCCGTCTCCTCCGAAGATTCCGATCTGGTAGGTGACGCTGCTCTTCCCCAGTTTGAAGACGCGCATTCCCGCCTCGACGCGCCCGGGAAAGGCGAGCGACTGGAGAAACCGGCACTGCGATTCGACGCAGACGCCGATGACCGCGCCGTGGATGTCGAGGCCTGCGTCGATGAGGAAGCGGTTGATGATGGTGTCGAAGTACGCGAAGTAGACGACGTTGTTGACGTGCCCGTAGGCGTCGTTGTCGGCCCAGCGGGTCTGGATCTCCAGCAGGTGCGGAAAGTCTTCGCGCGTGTCGGCCGGAGGGTCGCGCTTCATCCGGCTACCAATAGCGCAGGGCCGCGCGGAAGAGCGAGTCCACGGCCGCCGCGTCCACTTCGCGCGGCGAGTTGGTGAGCAGGCGCTGCTGCAAGAGCGTCCCCTTGGTCAGCGCCGCGAGGTCCGCCTCGCCGTAGCCGACGCCCTCGAGGCCGTTGGGCACGCCCGTCTGCTGCATCAGCGTCTGCAGGAGGCCGGCGACCACCTCGCCCGCGTCGGTCAGCGCCGCGCCGCGAACGTCGGCGCCGAGGAACGCCGCCGCCTCGAGGTGCCGCTCGGGACAGGCGCTGGCGGTGAAGCGGAAGACGGCGGGCGCGTTGACCACCACCGAGACGCCGTGCGGCACCATCGCTTCCTCTTGCGGATAGCCGCCCATGCGGAAGTCGCGGACCAGGCCCGCGACCGCGTAGGCCATCCCGTGCGGCAGGTGGACGCCGGCGTTTCCGAAGGCGACTCCCGCGAGCGTCGCCGCCCAGGAGAGCTGCTCGCGCGCCTCGACGTCGGCGGCGTCGCGCACGCCGCGCGCCAGGTACTTTCCGGTCAGCCTTAGGGCCTCGCGGCTGCCCAGGTCGCTCCAGGGATTTGCCCCCTGGCTCATGGGCCGCGACGAGAACGGCACCGGCACCGCGCGCGTGGAGAAGGGCCGCGCGGTGAACGACTCCAGCGCGTGGCAGAGCACGTCGAACCCGCTCGCCGCGACCACCTGCGCGGGCAGGGTCGCGGTGCACTCCGGATCGACGATGGCCAGCGCCGGACGCAGCCGCGGCGAGGCGATGCCCGTCTTGGCCTTCAGCGCCAGCACGTCGCAGATGGCGATGCCGGTGGTCTCCGCACCGGTGCCGCAGGTGGTCGGGCAGGCGAGGTGCGGAGGCAGCGGGCCCGGCACCGGAGCGCCCGCGCCCACCGGCTTGTTCACGTAGGTGAGGAAGTCGGCGGGATACGCGGCGTAGAGCGCCGCGGCCTTGGCGGTGTCGATGACGGAGCCGCCGCCCACCGAGACGTAGCCGTCGAACTTTCCCTCGCGCGCGAACCGCGCCGCCGCCTGGAACGACTGGTCGGTGGGCTCGACCGCCACCTCGTCGAAGACGGCGACGTCGAGCGCTTTCAGGGCCTCCCGCGCCTTCTGCACGTGCGGCCCCTGCGCCAGCCTGCGGTCGGTGAAGAGCGCCACCCGCCGCAGCCCCAGCGCCCGCGCCTGATCGCCCAGTTCCAGCAGGGCGCCGCGCCCGAAGATGATGCGCGGCGCCTCGATGGCAAACGACGTCTCGTGTCCGCAGTTCACCGCGAGGCCTCGCGCATGAGCCCTTCCTGCAGAACGCTCGCGATCAGCCTGCCCTTGCGGTCGTAGATGAGCCCGCGCGCGAGGCCCCGCGCTCCCTGCGCGGTGGGCGAGTCCATCGCGTAGAGGAGCCAGTCGTCCACCCGCGCGTCGCGATGGAACCACATGGCGTGGTCGATGCTGGCCAGCACCATCGTGCCCGACAGCCAGGTCTTGCCGTGCGGATGCAGCGCGGTGGGGATGAGGTTGTGATCGGAGGCGTAGGCGAGGACGCAGCGGTGCAGCATGGGGTCGTCGGGGATCTTGTCCACGGTGCGAAACCAGATCGCCTGCGCGGGCGGGGTCACCCTGGGCTTGAGCGGATTCCACGGCTCGACCGGCCGGAACTCGATGGGCGACGGCTTCCGCAGCACCTCGCGGAGCCGCGGCGACACTTCACCGGCCTCGGCAAGCCAGCCCTCGCGCAGGTCGGTGCTCGAGCGAAGCTGCTCGGGCGGCGGGACGTCGGGCATCGGCGACTGGTGCTCGAGGCCGGGCTCGCTCAGCTGGAAGGAGGCCATCATCGAGAGGATGGGCCGCCCGTGCTGTATGGCGACGACGCGGCGGGCGGTGAAGCTGCGGCCGTCGCGGATGCGGTCCACCTCGTAGACGATGGGCGCGGCCATGTCGCCGGGCAGCAGGAAGTAGGCGTGCAGCGAGTGGGCGACGCGGCCTTCGACGGTGCGCTCGGCGGCCACCAGCGCCTGCCCGATGACCTGGCCGCCGAAGACGCTCTTGCCGCCAATGTCGCTCGACTGGCCACGGAAGAGGTTGACCTCCAGCTGTTCGAGGTCGAGCTGCGCGACGAGGCTCTGCAGGGCGGAGTCCATGGAGCGCGCATCCTAGTCGCTGGCGAGAACTTTCTCGATGAAGACCGGCTCGCCCTGCTCGATCAAGGTGAGTCCCCGGCCGCTGACCCGCAGCCGGCCCTCGGCGCCCGCGAAGGTGAGGCCGACGGCGCCCTCGACAGCGAGCGGCAGCGGCAGGAACCCTGCGGGAACGCCGTCCAGCGTGGCCTCCCCGTCCAGGATCCAGAGCGCGCCGTCATGCGGTTCGTGGACGGTGCCGGAGGCGACCACCAGCGCGACCTGCTGCGACCAGCCCGTGCCTGCGTCTCGCCCGGGCTCGCCCGTGCTGACGTGCACGTAGGCGTCGAGGAGGATGCGCACCGCCGCGCCGTCCGCAACGACCGAGAGCACCTTGGAGTCGTGCAGCTCGAGCGCGCGGTGTTGCAGCCGGGGGAAGGCGCCGCAGCTCTTCGGGGGAGGCATGTGCAAAAGGATATGCCCGCGCGGGCCGGAACACCCGCTAGACTGGGCGCCGTGAGCCTCGAGCAGCTCCTCGAAGATGGCGTCATCGACGAAGCCCTGGGCCGCCTCAAGAGCGGGAAGGAGGCGGACGTCTGGCTCGTCCGTCACCACGACGAGGTGCTCTGCGCCAAGGTCTACAAGGACCGCCAGTTCCGCAGCTTCAAGAACAACTCCGGCTACAAGGAGGGGCGCGCCGTCCGCAACAGCCGCACGCAGCGGGCGATGGACCGCGGCAGCCGCTTTGGGCAGGCCGCCGCCGAGGAGGAGTGGAAGGCGGCCGAGTCGGACGCGCTGCACAAGCTGCACGCGCAGGGCGTGCGGGTGCCGGCGCCGGTGCTCTTCTACGAGGGCATCCTCTTGATGAAGCTGGTGCTCGACAAGGAAGGGCATCCGGCGCCGCGGCTCATCGACGCGCAGCTGGGCCGCGAGCAGGCGGCGGCGCTCTACGCCGACTTGCGAACGCAGGCGATCAAGATGCTCTGCTGCGAGCTGATCCACGGAGATCTCTCGGCCTACAACGTGCTGCTGGGCGCCGAAGGGCCGACCATCATCGACTTTCCCCAGGTGGTCTCGGCGGCGCACAACAGCACCGCCGAGTCGTTCTTCACCCGCGACGTGGACAATCTGCGGAACTTTTTCGGCGGCTTCGATCCGGCGCTGCTGGCGCGGACCGGGGATGCGCAAGAGATTTGGCGCGCCTACGTGCGCCGCGAGCTCGAGCCCGACTTCGTTCCGAGCGGGAGGCCGCCTCCGCCTCCGCGACCGCCGCGGCAGCAGCAGCAGGCGCGGGGGCACCAGCCGCCCGGCGCGCAGAAGCACGGACCGCCGCAGGGCCCAAGGCAGCCGCGGCCGCACGGACAGAAGCCGCCGCAGCAGCCGCGGCCGCACGGTCAACCGCAGCTGCACGCGCGGGCGCAAGGTCCGCAGCCGCAGCAGCACGCGCGGGCGCAAGGTCCGCAGCCGCAGCAGCACGCGCGGGCGCAAGGTCAGCAGCCGCAGCAGCACGCGCGGGCGCAAGGTTCGCAGCCGCAGCAGCATGCGCGGCCGCAGGGTCATCATGCGCGCCCTGCCGGGCCGCAGGCGCCGGCGCGGCACGGACAGCAGCATCCGCGGCCGCAAGGACAGCAGCAGCGCGCACCAGGTCCGCAGCACCCGCGGCGGCAGGGGCAGCGCGAGGGACAGCCGCAGCGCGAGGGTCAGCCCCCGCGCGAGGCGCAGCCGCAGCGCCAGGGTCGGCCCCCGCGCGAGGGACAGCAGCAGCCGCAGCGCGGTGGTCCGCACCAGCCGACCGGCCCGCGCGCTCCGGTCGTCGAGCGGGTAGTCCGCCCCGCTCCGCACCGGCCCACGCCGCACGGCCGCCCGCCGCACAAATAATCAGAGCCTGACCGGCGCTCCCCAGCCGCGCGCCTTCGCGAGGCGCAGGACCAGCGCCGCCGCAGCGGCATCCTCGGCCGCGACGCCGACGCCCTTGTAGACAGTGATCTGCTCCGCCGACGTCCGCCCTGCCCGCGTTCCGGCAGCGAGCTCGCCCAGCTCGACCGCCGCCGCCGCATCGAGCCCGCGCAGATCGAACGCCCCCGCGGGCGGCGGCGCGAAGGCAGACGCGCGCGACTCCACCGCCAGCAGCGCGTTGCGCAGCACGCTGGCCTCGAGCTCGCTCCCCTCTGCATGCAGCCCCACCGAGTTGACGTGCGCCCCGGCCTTGAGCCAGCCGCGCCGGACCAGCGGCTCCTTCGCGTGCGTGGTCGCGCAGATCACGTCGGCTCCGCGCACCGCAGACTCGATGTCCGGCATCGCCGCCGCGCCCAGCCGCGCCGCCAGGGCCTTGGTGCGCGCCGGGTCGCGCCCGGCCACCCGCACCTCGCGAAACTTCCGGACGGTGGCGAGGTACCGCGCGTGCGACTCCGCCTGCACGCCGGTGCCGACGATGGCCAGGACCGCTGCGTCCTCGCGGGCGAGCAGCAGCGTCGCCAGCGCGGAGGCGGCGGCCGTCCGCTGGGCGGTGATCGAAGTGCCGTCGAGGAGGGCCAGCGGCGTTCCGTCCTGCGAGTCGAGGACGACGATGACCGCCTGGTGCGTGGGCGCCGTGGCGTTGCCGGGAAAGACCGCCACCAGCTTGGCGGCCAGCACCCCGAGCGAGGGAAGATAGGCCGGCATCGCCGCGAGCAGTCCCGACGGGCTGAAGGCCGCGATGCGCGTGGGCATCGAAGCGCTGCCGGCGCTGACGTCGAGGAGCGCGGATCGCACCGCCGCGATGAGCGCCGAAGGCTCGAGCAGCGCCTCGACCTCCGCCCGCCCGAGCGCGATCACGGCAGCAACAGCAGCTTGCCGGTGGTCTGGCGCGAGGCGAGCAGCGCGTGCGCCTTGCCGGCGTCGGCGAGGGGCAGCGCGTCCTCGATGCGCAGCTTCAGCTCGCCGCGCTCGACGGCGCCCAGCACCGCGCCCGCCCGCGAGAGCAACTCGTCGCGGGTCAGCACGTAGTTGTACAGTGTCGGGCGCGTCAGGTAGAGCGAGCCGCCCTGCGCCAGGCTCTGGATGTCGATGGGCGGCACCGGCCCGCTGCTGCCGCCGAAGATCACCAGCATCCCGCGCGGGCGCAGCGAGCGCAGCGACTTCTCCCAGGTGTCCTTGCCCACCGAGTCGTAGGCGACGTGCACGCCCGCGCCGCCCGTCAGCCGCTTCACCTCCGCCTCGAAGTCCTGCGTGCGGTAGTCGATCACCTCGTGCGCGCCGGCCGCCCTGGCCAGCTGCGCCTTCTCCGCTCCGCTGGCGGTGCCGATCACCTGCGCGCCCGCCCGCCGCGCCAGCTGGCAGAAGAGCTGCCCGACGCCGCCCGCCGCCGCGTGGATGAGACAGGAATGCCCGGGCCGCAGCACAAACGTATCGGTGGTCAGGTAGTGCGCGGTCATGCCCTGGAGCATCGCCGCCGCCGCCGACTTGAGATCCAGCTTCGCCGGCACCGGCACCAGCCGCGCCGCCGGGATCGCTTGATGAGTCGCGTACGATCCCAGCGGCCCGGCCCAGGCCACGCGGTCGCCGGGCTTGACCTCGCTCACGTCCGGGCCCACCGACTCGACCACGCCTGCGCCCTCCTGCCCGAGCGTGAAGGGCAGCGGCAGCTTGTAGACGCCGCTGCGCTGGTAGATGTCGATGAAGTTCACTCCTACCGCCTCGACGCGCACCAGCGCCTGCCCTGCGCCGGGCTGCGGCGTGGGCAGCTCGCTGAGCTCGAGGACTTCGGGACCTCCCGGCGACTTGACGCGGATGGCTTTCATGCGGCCTTCACGCCACGGGGCGGGCCGCCCGTCAAGGGGCAGCCGCCCGGCGCCGTACCTCCGGTGAAATGCCGGGCGGCCTAGAGCGTAGTAAGGCTACCAGCGATTCCAGAGGCGGAGATGCTCGAACCGTTCGCGCTCGAAGCGCTCCCGCCGCTCGCGCTGTTCTTCGAAACGGCGGATCTCCAGCGCGCGGCGGTACCGTGCCTCGCGCAACCCTGCAGCGCGACGCCAGCCTTCGCGCTGCCCTTCGTCGTCGCGCCGGTGCTCGTCCTCGCGCCTTTGCTCGCGGCCGTACCCTGGCTCGTCGCCCCGCTGCCACTGCTGCCTCTGCGGGCGGGTGTCCCTCCCCTCGTCCGCGTGCGCCGCGCTGCCGGTGAGAAGCAACGCCGCCGTGCCTGCCGCCACGACTCCGAGCATGATGCGCTTCATGGTTTGCCTCCTGGTTGGCCTGCACAAGAGAGACAGGCCGGGCCCGGCAGGTATTTGCCAAAGCAACGATTCGAAACGTGCCGGGCTTCGGCCAGGAGGCGCCCATGATCGCGATCCTTCTCGCGGGCGGACTTGCGGGGCTCTGGGGCAGCGAGCGCGTGGTCGGCCAGGCCGTGCGCGGCGAAGTCACCGTGGCGCGGGGAGTGGCTCAGGCGGGCGGCTTGAGCGCGCCTGTGCACATCTCCGGTGGCGAGCTGCGCTTCGAGCTGGCAGGCGGCCGCGGACAGTTCCGGGCGCTGGCCGCGGGCGACGGCTGGCGCGGACACTTCCTCCAGCCGCGCGCGCTGGTGGGAGGCGCGCCCTTCGCGACGCCGGTCGAGCTGCGCCGCATCGGACCGCGGAAGTGGCGCGGGCAGATCCTGCCGCTCGAGAGCGACTTCGCCATCTACTTCCACATCGCGCAGCAGCCGGATGGATCGCTGCGGGCGGTGCTGCGCAATCCGGAGCTGAACCTGGGCCGCGGGCGGCCGCTCGCGGTGCAGGTGCAGGGCGACACGGTCCGCTTTCTCGACGGAGCGCAGGAGCGCGCGGTGGCCCGCTTCGACGCCGTCCGCGACACCCTGACCCTCGAGGGCGACCTCCTCGATGGCGGCGACGCCTCGGTCGTGCTCACCCGCCGCGGCCGCGACGATGCGCCCGGCTTCTGGCCCCGCCCGCGCGGCGCCTACGCCTACCGCCCGCCCGCGCCCGACGCCGATGGCTGGAGCACCGCCACCGCCGACCTCGACCCGAAGCTCATCGCCGCGCTGGTGCAGCAGATCCTCGACACCGACCCGCTGGTGTCGCCGCTGCCGGCGGTGCAGGGCCTGTTGGTGGCCCGCCACGGCAAGCTGGTCCTCGAGGAATACTTCTACGGCTTCTCGAAGGACCGGCTGCACGATCTCCGCTCGGCGGGCAAGAGCTTTGGCAGCACGCTCGCCGGCACTGCCATCGATCACGGCGCCCCCATCAACCTAAAATCGGCGCTCTTCTCCTTCTTTCCCGAGGCCCCGCAGCCTCCGGATAAGCTCGCCATCACCGTCGAGCACGCGCTCACCATGTCCACCGGCCTCGCCTGCGACGACGCCGACGACAGCTCTCCCGGGCAGGAGGATCGGATGCAAGCGCAGGAGCGCGACTGGTATCGCTACACGCTCGACCTGCCCGTCGCGCATCCCGCGGGCACCTACGCGGCGTACTGCAGCGGCACCATGAACCTCATCGGCGGCGTGGTGCGGGCGGCGACCCGGGCGCGGCTGACCGATCTCTTCGACGCGCAGCTGGCGCGGCCGCTCGGCATCGCGCGCTACGCCATCAACCTCGGCCCCAACTCCGACATGTACTTCGCGGGCGGCCTGCGGCTGCGTCCGCGCGACTTTCTCAAGCTCGGGCAGGTCTTCCTCAGCGGCGGCACCTGGAACGGCAAGCGCGTCGTCAGCGAAGGATGGATCAAGGCCGCCACCGCGCCGCACGCCGTCCTCAACAACGGCAACACCGACGGCTACAACTGGTGGCTCCGCGAGATCGGCTCGGTGCGCACCTACTCGGCGGGCGGCAACGGCGGCCAGTTCGTCATCGTCGCCCCTGAGCTCGATCTGGTGGTCGCCTTCACCGGCGGCATGTACGGCAACTTCGCCTTCGCGCAGAAGACCGTCGACGACCTGCTCACCCGCTACCTCTTCCCTGCGGCGAGGGCCGCACCCTAAGTCAGCTCGGCGCGGGGCTCGGCGAGCTGCGCGGCGATGCAGGCTCCCAGCCGCGCCATCCCTTCGGCGATCAGCTCGGGCGGCCGGTTGGAGAAGTTGAGCCGCAGTGTGTCCCGCTGGGGCAGGTGCGGGTAGAAGGGCGCGCCCGGCACGAAGGCGACGTGCTCGCGCATGGCCGCGGAGAGCAGCGCCTCCGCGTCGAGACCGTGGGGCAGCCGCGCCCAGACGAAGAGCCCGCCTTCGGGGCGGGTCCAGCGCGCGCCCGCGGGAAAGCTGCGCTCCAGCGACGCCAGCATGGCCGCCAGCCGCTCGCCGTAGAGCTGCAGCCGGCGCAGATGCGCGTCGTAGTCGAAGGTCTCGAGCAGCCGCGAGACGGCCCGCTGCGAGAGCACGCCGGTGTGCAGGTCGGCGGCCTGCTTGGCGATGGTCAGGGCGCGGATGATGCGCTCGTCGGCCACCGCGAACCCGAGGCGCAGCCCCGGCGCCAGCGTCTTCGAGAAGGAGCCGAGGTGGAGGACGGTGGCCTCCGGCTCGAGCCCGGCCACCGGCGGTAGCGGCGCTCCCGAGTAGCGCAGCTCCGCGTACGGATCGTCCTCGAGGACGGCGACGCCGTGCTCCGCCGCCAGCCGGGCCAGCCGCGCGCGACGCTCGAGCGAGAGCGTGGTGCCGCGCGGATTCTGGAAGTTGGGCACCAGGTAGATGAGCTTGACGCGGGTGGTGCGCAGCGTCTCTTCCAGCTGGTCCACGCGCATGCCGTCGTCGTCGCTGCCCACCACCGCGAACTGCGCCTCGTAGGTGCTGAACGACTGCAGGGCCGCGAGGTACGACGGCTCCTCGACGGCGACGATGTCGCCCGGATCGATGAGCGCCTTGCCCGCGAGGTCGATGCCCTGCTGCGAACCGGCGGTGATGAGGACATTGGCGGCCGCGGCGGGCAGGCCACGCTGGGTCATGCGCGCGGCCACCCACTCGCGCAGCGGGCCAAAGCCCTCGGTGGCGCCGTACTGCAGCGCCGCGGCGCCGTCGTGGGCGAGGACGTCGGCGTGCGCCCGGGCCATCGCCTCGACGGGAAAGGCCTCGGGAGCCGGGAGGCCGCCGGCAAACGAGAGGACCTCGGGGCGCTCGGTCAGCTTGAGCAGCTCGCGGATGGCGGAGGCTTGCACGCGGGACATGCGTCGGGCGAGCTCGATCATGGGGCGCTCTCCTCAGGGGGCTCGGCTGCCGCGGCGTCCTGCCTTCTTCGGCAGCTCGGGCGGAAGCGGCACGGCGGTGGTCTCTTTCACGGTGGCCAGGATCACGGTGGTGGTGGTGCTGGTGACGCCCGTGATCCGGCGCAGCGTGCCCGAGAGCAGGTCGTCGAGCGCGCCGGTGTTGCGGGCGACCACTTTGAGCACGTACGAGTCGAGCCCGGCCACGCGGTGGCACTCCTGCACCTCGGGGATGGTGAGGATCCGCTTGGTGAAGGCGTCGTGGTGGCGCGGGTGGGCGATGCTCACGCCCACCAGCGCGCGGATGTCGTTGCCCAGCGCGCGCGGGTCGAGATGGGCGACGTAGCCGAGGATGGCGCCCGAGGCGTCGAGCTTGCGGACGCGGTCGGCGACGCTCGGCTGCGAGAGCCCGACGGCGGCGGCGATCTGCACCTGGGTGGTGCGGGCGTCGCGCTGCAGCAGATCGAGGATCTGATAATCTATAGGATCCATAGGATTTGACCCGCATCTAGATAGGCCAGCGGCGAAATTTCTGCAAGCGACCGCAAACCGCACCGGTCGGGGAGCGCGTGCATCCAAGCGGCTTCCCTCTGGAGGTCCACCGCATGAAGCTCTTCATCAAGCCCGGCGCCTGCTCGCTCTCTCCCCACATCGTCTCGCGCGAGGCGGGGCTGAACGTCGAGGTGATCAAGGCCGACACCAAATCGCCCGGCTTCCTCGCCATCAATCCCAAGGGCTACATCCCGGTCCTGCAGCTCGACAACGGCCAGCACCTCACCGAGGGCGTGGCCATCGTCCAGTACCTCGCCGACCAGAAGCCCGAGGCAGGGCTCGCCCCGAAGAACGGCACGCTGGAGCGCTACCGCCTGCAAGAGTGGCTGAACTACATCGCCACCGAGATGCACAAGGGCTTCTCCCCGCTCTTCCGCAAGCCCGAGCCGGCGGTGCGCCAGCAGCTCGTCGAGGGCCTGGAGAAGAAGTTCGCCTTCCTCGCGCAACACTTGGAGAAGAACGCTTTCATGATGGGCGAGCGCTTCACCGTGGCCGATGCGTACCTCTTCACGGTGCTGACCTGGACCAAGAGCCTCGCCATCGATCTCGCCCCTTTCACGGCGCTCAAGGCCTGGTTCGACAAGGTGGCCGCGCGCCCGTCGGTGGTGGAAGCGCAGAAGGCGGAGCGCAGCTGATGGAACGGCGCAAGCTGGGAAAGCTCGAGGTCTCGGCGCTGGGCCTCGGCTGCATGGGCATGAGCGAGTTTTACGGCAAGACCGACGACGCCGAGTCGATCAAGACCATCCACCGCGCCCTCGAGCTGGGGATCGACTTCCTCGACACCGCCGACATGTACGGGCCCTTCAAGAACGAAGAGCTGGTCGGCCGCGCCATCCACGACCGGCGCGACAAAGTCGTCCTGGCCACCAAGTTCGGAAGCATGCGCGGCCCCAAGGGCGAGTTCCTCGGCGTCAGCGGCAAGCCCGACTACGTGAAGAAGTGCTGCGAGGATTCTCTGCAGCGGCTGGGCGCCTCGCACCTCGACCTCTACTACCAGCACCGCGTCGACCCGGAGGTCCCCATCGAGGAGACGGTGGGCGCCATGTCGGAGTTGGTGAAGGCCGGCAAGGTCCGCTACCTCGGCATGTCGGAGGCGGCCCCGCAGACGCTTCGCCGCGCCGCCAAGGTGGCCACAATCAGCGCGCTGCAGACGGAGTATTCGCTCTGGAGCCGCGAGGCCGAGGACGAGGTGCTCCCCACCGCGCGCGAGCTGGGCATCGGCTTCGTGGCCTACAGCCCGCTGGGCCGCGGCTTCCTCTCCGGCACCTACCAGAAGCCCGAGGACATCCCCGAGGACGACTACCGCCGCCACAGCCCGCGCTTCCAGGGCGAGAACTTCGGCAAGAACCTGGCGCTCGCGGGCAAGGTGCAGCAGATCGCCGCGCGCCTGGGC
>JANXXR010000226.1 GCA_025350525.1 Deltaproteobacteria bacterium | reverse complement strand
TCGCGATGCTCGCATGGCCGAGGTAGTCGCGGATGACGGTGACGTCTACGCCGGCCTGAAGCAATGCAACGGCGCAGCTGTGGCGCAGCATATGGGGGGAAGTGTGTCGTCCACGCAACTCGGGCATCACGTCGCCTGCGCGTGCGAGGTGTTTTCGGAGGATGTAGGCCACGCCGTCCCGGGTCAGGGCTGAGCCCAGCCGGTTTCTGAAGATCGGGCTGCCTGACAAACTGCGGTCCGCTTGGGCATGCAGGTTCCGCAGTGCAGCCGCAGTCTCCGACCACAACGGGCAGATCCGCTCCTTTTGCCCCTTTCCATGGAGGCGCACGTGCCGCGGGCGCAGGAGACGCAAATCTTCCGGCCGAACGGCGAGCGCTTCCCCGACGCGTGCGCCAGTATTGTAGAGGAAGAGCAGCAGCGCGTGGTCGCGCAGGCCAGCCGGAGTCCGGCGATCGGGTTGCGCAAGCAGTACTTTGGCCTCGGCTGGCTCGAAGTACTCGGCCGGTCGGGTCCGTGACTTCTTCGACGGGATCGCGAGGATTCGCTGGTACTGGCTCGCGCGAACGATGTCGTGCCGGAGCAAGTGCTGCACAAAACCGCGGATCGCGGCGAGGCGACAGTTGCGCGTTGCCGCACAGTTGCGACGTCTGGATTCGACGTAATCGAGAAAGGCGAGGACGGCATCGACGTGCACGTCATCGAGCCCGAGCTGTGCCACCGACCCGCGACGCCTGTCTGCGAGCTGAAGGATCCCCTCAGAAAAGTGCTGGAAAAACAGTCTGATAGGGATCAGGTAGGGGCACATTATGCCCCAACCAGGTATCGAGATCGAGTCAGAGTCTAAGGCAGCGACCCGCCAGGCGAAGCCGAAAGGGGCGCGCAAGGCGCTCAACGCGAAGCAGGTGCTCAGAATGCTGGAGGGAGTCTTCGGCGAAGACGTGCACGCGAAGCGAGTGTTCTCCCTGGCGCAGGCGACCCTCGGGGTGATCCACGGCGCGACCCTCGGGATCCACGCCATCGGCGCCGGACTCGCTGGGGCCCAAGGACTCAATCCCAAGCACGCGGTCAAGCAAGTGGACCGGATGTTGAGCAATGCCGGCATCGATGTGTGGACGCTGTTCGATTCCTGGGTTCTCTGGGTGATCGGCCCGCGCCTGGAGATAGTCGCAGCGCTCGACTGGACGGAGTTCGACTCCGACGACCACGCCACCATTGCGTTGCACCTGGTCACTTCGCATGGTCGGGCGACGCCCCTGCTCTGGCTGACCGTGCAGAAGTCAGAGCTGAAGAACCGACGCAACGAGTACGAAGACCGGCTCTTGGTAAAGCTGCACGAGATACTGCCACCTGCGGTGCAGGTGCTGGTCCTGGCCGACCGAGGCTTTGGTGACCAGAAGCTGTTCCAGTTCATGAAGGAACTGGGGCTGCACTTCCTGATTCGTTTCAGAGGCGACATCTATGTGACCAGCGCCAGCGGAGAGCGCCGAAAGGCCAAGGATTGGCTTACTCCATCAGGACGGCCGGTGACCTTGCACCAAGCGAAAGTGACAGCCGACGAGTTCCCCCTCGAAACGGTAGTGGTCGTCTGGGACAAGGAGATGAAGGAGCCCTGGTGCTTGGCGAGCGATCGGAGGCTGACCGGGGCGCTGGCCGTGAAACGATACGGGCGGCGCTTCAGCATTGAAGAGTCGTTCAGGGACATCAAGGACGGTCGATTCGGGATGGGCTTGTCGGCGACGCACATCGGCGATGCCGGAAGGAGAGACAGGCTCATTCTCATTGCCACCATGGCGATCCACTTGCTGACACTCCTGGGGGCCGCGGGCGAGAGCTTGGGCATGGACAGGATGCTCAAGGTCAACACGGTCAAACGCAGAACGCTTTCGCTGCTCCGTCAAGGCCGCTACTGGTACGACGCCATCCCGGCGATGCCCACCGAACGACTACGGCCATTGATAAAACGGTTCGGAGAACTGGTCGCTGATCAGGAAATATTCGATGGATTGTTCGGACTCGTATGAGGGGATGGCTCAGGTCGCGATGTTCTTGTGCCGCACGCTGACGGAGAGTTCCTACCCGGAGATTGCGGAGCGCTTCGAGAGGGACCACTCCACGGTGATAGCTGCGGTCCGGAAGATCGAGCGCCTGCGTGAGATCGACCCCAAGACGCGTCAACAGCTCGAGGCCT
>JANXXR010000197.1 GCA_025350525.1 Deltaproteobacteria bacterium | reverse complement strand
CGACCCGACCACCGAGGTGGCCCCGCGCTACACCTGAATACCTCCGTGCCCTCCGTGCCTCCGTGGTGCGCTTCTAGACGCGCTTGGGGATGCGGACCTTCGACAGCCTGCGAGACAGGTCGAGGTAGGTGAGAAAGGGCTGCCCGTCTTCTTCGAGCGGGTCGAGAAAGAGTTCGCGGACCTCGCGCTTGAGCAGCCCCCCGGTCGCGAGCGCGTAGTAGATCCGCTCGCCCAGCATGTAGCCGAGAGAGTGCGTCACCGCGTTGAACAGCTCGGAGCCGGCGGTGCGGTAGAGGGCGCGCACCCGGCGCAGGCCGCGGCCGGCGGAGCGCTCGACCTCGCGGTGGTCGAGGACGAAGCGGGCCACTTCGCGGGTGAAGCCGTTGCCCGACCGCAGCAGCCGCTCGAACTCCGGCTCGTGCGGGCACTTGCGCCGCGGGTTGACGATCTTCGATCCGCAGAAGGCGTACGCCTCCTCGAGCGCGCGTGCGTAGAAGGCGTCGACGAGGCCGCGCGGCTCGCCGGTGGCGCCGGAGACCACGTGCCGGACGAAGTGCGCGGCCTCCTCGGCGGCGTGGTTGACGGAGAGGTTCGCGAGGTAGGCCACGTGCGCGCGGGGGATGTAGTAGCTCTCGCGGGAGAGGATCTGCTGCTCGATCTGGCGGCGCTCGCGTCCGCTTAGGGGCAGGGCGTCGAGGAAGCTGAGGTCGCCCGCGGTGTAGACGGCCATGTGCTGCAACGCCTTGCGCAGCTCCCGCGTCTCGAGGCCGAGGAAGCGCGCCACCGTCCGCGCCAGCAGGCGGAAGCGCGCCTCGAGGTGCTCGCCGGAGAGCGGCTCGGTGCCGCCCTCGATCCAGTCGAGGTAGCTCTGCTGCACCACCACCGGCGGCGTGTTGATCAGGCACCACTCACCGGGCCGTACCAGGCAGGCTTCCACCTCCAGCTCGCGGCCGTCCCGCTCCAGCGCCCACCAGATGCGCTCGCAGTTCTGGTAGACGGTCAGCGGCCGCCCGGGCGCGCGGCCCCGGCGCAACAGCTCCTCCGCCACCGCCTGCGGCAGATGCTGGGGTGCCACGTGAAGCTGCCCCGCCAGCGCGAAGGCCTGCGCCCCCGGGTGCCGCTCCACCGCCGCGGCGATGCGCCGGGCCGCGTAGCGATCGCGGTCCAGGAGCGTGGTGCTCCCGCTCCCCAAGAGGTCGATGGCCACCACCGGCAGACCTTGCCGCCGCGCCTCGGCGAAGATCTCGCGGAAGTTAGACCAGGTATCAAAGACTGCGTGGCGCGAATATTCGATCTTCTCGAGGAAGCGCGCTTCCGTCAGCCGGCCCTCGAGAAACGCCTCCACCGCCGCCTGGTGCTTGCCCTGGACGAACTCGAGTGCGAGCACGACCGGCCGCCGCGGATCGCGCCGCTGCAGGAGCTTCAAGAAGCTGCGCTGCGCCTGCTTCAGCGTGTGGTAGTCGCCGACGTAGACCAGGTCCGCCCGCGCCGCCGCCTCGAGCAGCTCGGCGTAGGAGGCCTCGCGCAGGAAGCTGCGCGTGCGCCGCAGGTAACCCGCCTGGTAGCGGCGGAACTCGGCGTTGGCGCCCAGCACCGAAGCGGCGATCAGCTTGCGCTGACGCCGCCACAGCCGCCTCTGCAGCCGCCCGATCTCGACGCGCGCCCGGACCACCGCTCTCGAGCGTAGCCCGCCCTCGCGCGCGGCCAAAAAAAAGGGCCCGCGCGAGGGCGGGCCCGTTCGACGGCTGCTGGACGCTCCGGCCTAGCGGCGCTGCGCCGTAGGGTCGTCGTCGAGCATGTCGTTGGGCGAGGGGATCTTGCGCAGATCCTGCTTGGAGATCTTCCACGCCTGCTGCACTACCCAGGACAAAGAGCGGTCCAGCCGCTGCGCCTGCGTCTGGATCTCCGAGAGCATCTCGTCCGGAAAGTAGAGGCTTTGTTTGCGCGCGTCGTTGGCCGACATGGTTACTCCCGCTCTTCAGGTGTGCCGGAGCCGGTGCCGGGGCCGGTGCCGCCGCGGTTCTCGCCGATGACGTCGTTGACGGAAGGGAACCGCATGATCTCGTTGCGAGCGATCTTCCACGCCTGCTGGACGATCCACGAGAGCGACCGGTCCTGCCGGTTGGCCTCCTCCTGGATCTCGCGCAGCATGTCTTCGGGGAAGTAGAGACTCTGCTTCCTCTTGTCGGTACCCGCCATCAAGCCTCCAGGCTACGTGCAGCGTTGCGTCCGCAAGAGCGCGTACACCACGCACCACCCCTTGTGTCTAGACGGGCGGGACACCGCGGTCAAGGAGGAACCAATGCGGGGAGCGCCCGGTCCTCTGGTCTGCGTGATGCCCGGTGCGTCGGATTGCCGCACCGATCGGTTGGCGCACTGCGTTGCGCAACTGCGAGCCGCCATCGGACTGCGGGCGCGCGCTCCACTGGAGCACGCCTGCACCAAGCTACGGGCCGAATTCCCGGCTGAATCGCTGAAAGCAGGCAGGCGCCCGCTGGCACGAGGGTCGCAAAGCCTCTTCACAAGTTCGCGGCGGAGCGGGCCAGGGCCGGAGGAGATGCGATGTCGATCTGCGGCGTGATCACGACGAAGGATGTCCTCCGCCACGGTGCGACCATCGTCCGGGAATTCGGCGCCGGCGCATACCTGCGCTGCTGCGTCGCCATCCTTCTGCGCAAGCGGACCACGTTCCTCAACTGCGTCTGCGAGCTGTCCGCCTAGAAAAAAAGGCTGGCCAAGTCCTTGGACCGGGCCAGCCCATGAGCTTGGAGGGGGAGGGGGGGACCCCCAGGCTCACTTCTCAGAATGTTGGCGCGGCCGCAGCCGCTACACCGTTCAGAACCGTTGTCCTCGCTGGATGTTCCCGTCTGCCAATCCGGAGCCCCCTGCAGCACAAGATTGGGTTCTCAACAGACGACGCGCAAGGCCAGCAGAAGATTCAGTTCGAATTATCTCCACCGGCCGCAACCGGCCTGACGCAAGGGCGCTAGACTGCCCGGCGTGGGAGAATTGGCGGACAGCGTTGCGAAAGCGGTGGCGGAAGGTCTTTTGCCCCGCGGCGAGCGCCTGCTGATCGCCTGCTCCGGCGGCGCCGACTCGGTGGCGCTTCTGGCAGCGGCGCTGGAGGCGGGTCTGCCTGCCGCCGTGGGCCATGTCGATCACGGCCTGCGAGTCGCTTCTGCCGGCGAAGCCGAGGCGGTGCGCGCGCTGGCCAGCGACTTGGGAGCGCCTTTTTACCTCGAGCGGCTCGAAGGGCTCGACGTCCGCGGCCCGGGGCTCGAGGCTGCGGCGCGGGTCGGACGGTACGCCGCCCTCGTCCGGCTGGTGGCGCAGGCGGGCGCTGCCATCGTGGCCACTGCGCACACCCGGCGCGACCAGGCGGAGACGCTCTTGCTGCGGCTCATCCGCGGAGCGGGGCCGGGCGCGCTGGCTGGAGTGCGGCGGCGCCGTGTTCTCGCGCCCGGCGTGTCGCTGGTGCGGCCGCTTCTCGAGGTTCCGCGGTGCGCGACCGAGGAGTTCTGTCGCGCCCGCGGGCTGGCCTTCAGCAACGACCCGCACAACTCCGACCCCGCGCGGACGCGGGCCCGGCTCCGCAAGTTGTGGCCGATGCTCCTCGAGCTGAATCCCCGACTGGAAGAAGCGCTCTATGGCGCGGCCGAGTCGCTGGCCGAGGAGGACGAGCTGCTCACCGCCTTGTTGCCAGAGGACCTCGGGCTCGACGCGCTGCGGGCGCTGCCCAAGGCCCTCCTGCGCCGGGCGCTCCTGCGCGGAGCCGCGGCGGCCGGCGTGCATCCGGAGCGGCCGCACCTCGCGGAGCTGCAAAGACTGTTGGCGAAG
>JANXXR010000155.1 GCA_025350525.1 Deltaproteobacteria bacterium | reverse complement strand
TCGACCTTGAGGGTGGAGCTGAACTGCGTGTTCTCCACGGTGACGGTCTTCGCCGAGTCGATCTGGATGTTGAAGATCAGCACTGCGTTTCCGGGGATGGGGTTCTGGCCGGTCTGTCCGTAGGCCAGCCCCGGCGGGATGATCAGCTGCCGGGTGCCGCCGACGTGGGCTCCGTCGAAGCCCAGGTCCCAGCCGGCGATGACCTGGCCGCCGCCCAGCACGAAGGGAAAGGCCGCGCCCCCGACGTTGCTGTCGAACTGGGTGCCGTTGGAGAGCCAGCCTGTGTAGTGCACGCCGAGCAGCTGTCCGTTGCTGACCGCAGCGCCCGTGCCGGGCACGAGGTCGCGGTAGTACTCGCCGTTGGCCAGCCGGGTGGAGCTCTTGAGGTCGACCTTGAGCGACGGGTTGTACTGCGTGTTCTCGGCGGTGGCGATGACGTTCGGTCCGACGCAGGCGGCGAGGGCGAGCGACAGCAGGGCGGGGACGATTCGGGTTGCGGATGCGCGCATGGCGGTGCGCAGAATAGCCGTGAACTCCAGGAGGCGCCCATGATTTCCGTCATCGCACTTCTCCTCGCTGCGCAGGCCCCGCTGGACACCGCGCGCATCGAGCAGCTCACCGGGCTCAAGGGCAAGCTCGACGAGAAGGAGGGCGTCTTCAAGGTTTCGTACCCGCGCTCGGACCTCAAAGTCACGGCGGCCGGCGTTCACCTCACGCCGCCGCTCGGGCTCACCGCCTGGGCCGCCTTCAGCGGCGGAGGCGCGCACACCATGGTGATGGGCGATCTGGTGCTCACCGAGGATCAGGTGAATCCGACCATGAGCGCGGCGCTGGACAACGGGCTCGAGGTCACCGCGCTGCACAACCACTTCTTCTGGGATTCGCCCAAGGTCATGTTCATGCACATCGGCGGGCTGGGCGACGAGGCCCGGCTGGCCGCCGCGGTGGGCAAGGTGATAGCCCTGCTCAAGCAGCCCGGCGAGGTGCCGGCGGCGGACATCGATCCGGCCCGCAGCACGCTGGACGCGGCCGGGCTGGACGCCGCCTTCGGCAAGAAGGGCGACTACAAAGACGGCGTCTACAAGGTTGCCTTCGGCCGCACCACGCGCATGCACGGGATGGCGATGGGCAACACCATGGGCGTCAACACCTGGGCCGCGCTCGCCGGCTCGGGCGAGAAGGCGGTCATCGACGGCGACTTCGCCATGCTCGAGGGGGAGCTGCAAGACGTGCTCAAGACGTTGCGGCACGCGAACGTCAACGTCGTCGCCATCCACTCGCACATGACCTTTGAGACGCCGCGGGTGCTCTTCCTCCACTACTGGGGCGTCGGGCCGGCCGAGGACCTGGCCAAGGCGGTGAGGGCCGCCCTGGCGAAGACGAAGCAGTAGGCCCGGACCCAGGCTGCGGTCCGGGCCTTCGGCTTAACTTCGTCGCGGGGGTGCTTCAGTCTTCGAGGTGGATGCGGGCGGCGAGCGTGGAGCCGTCGGCCTGCAGCGCGCCGCGGACTTCAACGGTGGCGCCGACGCTGATGTCAGCGAGGCTGGCCGCTCCGTGCCCGTCGACGACGGTCAGCGTGCCGGTGTGAACGACGTGCCCGGCCACGGTCAGGTCTGCTCCCGACTTCGACTCGACCTTGCCGCGCAGCTCCACTTCGGACGTGGCCGGCGGAGGAGGAGGCGGCTGGGCGGAGGTAGCCTCGATGCGGCTGGCGAGCACGCTGCCGTCGGTCTGAGCGGCGCCCTTCACCTCGACGCTTTGCCCGGCCGCGAGGGCCGCGAAGGAGGCGTCGCGCCCGTCCACCTCGATGCGGGTGCTGGCGTTGGTGTGCACCGTCTTGCCATTCACGGTCAGGTCCGGCCCGGCCACCGCCTCGATGGCGCCCTTGATCTCGGTGGCGTCGGCGCCGGGCGCGGCGACGCTCTCGGCCTTCACCTCGCTGGCGAGGACGCTGCCGTCGGCCTGCAGCGAGCCCTTGACCTCGACGCGCTCGCCGACGCCCAGGTCCGCGAACGCGGCGGCCCGCCCGTCGATGGTGATGCGGGTGGCGGCGGCGGTGTGCACCGTCTTGCCCGCCACGGTGAAGTCGGGGGCAGCGACCGTGTCGATGGCGCCGCGCAGCTCGACCTGGCTCTCGGGCTGGTGCTCGAGGTCCGCCTCGATCTTGCGGGCCAGCACGCTGCCGTCGGCCTGCTGCGCGCCCTCCACCTCGACGCGCTCGCCGACCTTGAGCGCATCGAGCGAGGCCGAGGTGCCTGCGATCCGAACGCTGGTCTGCGCGTCGGTGTGGATGGTGTGGCCCGCCACCGCCAGTTCGGGCGCGGCGAGGGAGTCGAGGTTGCCGGAGATCTCCGTCTCGGCCTCGGTCTCCAGCGCCGCCTTGCCGTCAGCCGCGATCACCACGCTGAGGCGCACCACCTGGCTCTTGCCCAGGCTGGGCACGGAGACCGAAGTCTCGACGCCGGGAGCGCTCAGCCGAAGCGTCGCCGCACCTGATGCCGCGCCGGAGAGAGAGAACTGGCCGGCGGCGTCGGTCCGGGCCGAGAGCTGCGAGCCGGCCAGGGTGGCGAGGATGCCGGGCACCGGGGCGCCGGTGGCGTTCTTGATGCTGCCTTGCAAGGTCGCGCTGCCAGGCTGGGCGGTGCTGCATCCGATGACGACGAAGAGAGCTGCTCCACTGAGTCGACGCATGAGTCACCTCTGGAGGCGCCGAGAGCAGCGCCGTTCAAGAGGTGAAGACCCCCGCGCCCGGACGCACCGGACAACTTTTCTTCAGGGCGCTGAGACCACCACCGGGCTGGTGCTGAAGGCGCTGGCGCTGCCGGTGCCCAGCTGGCCCTTGTCGTTCTTGCCCCAGCACTGGAGGCTGCCGTCGTTCAAGAGCGCGCAGCCGTGGCTGGAGCCGAGCGCGATCTGCTTCACCCCCGCGACGCCGGGCACGGGAGTGGGGCCGAGCCGGTCGGCGGTGTCGCCCAGCGCCAGCTGGCCGGCGTCGTTTGCGCCCCAGCACTCGAGCCCGCCCGAGACGATGGCGCAGGTGCTGGCGGCGCCGCCGGCCACTGCCGAGGCCTTGAGGCCTCCCAGGCCGCGGGCCTGCGGTTGATCCTGGCCGCTGCTGTCGACCTGGTGCCGCTCGTTCGCTCCCCAGCAGCTGACCGAGCCGTCGGGGGCAGCGAGGGCGCAGGAGTGCAGCTCGCCCGCACCCAGCGAAGCGGCCGTGGTCAGCTGTTGCACCGCGGCCGGCAGAGCCACCGCGGGGACCGGCGGCTGTCCGTCACCGACCTGTCCGTGGTCGTCGCGGCCCCAGCAGCGCGCGGCCGTTCCGTAGATCGCGCAGGAATGGTCGCGGCCCAGCGCCAGGGAGAGCGCGCCGGAAGATCCGCTGACCGGCGCCGCGGCGTCGCGACCGCTGCCGATGGTGCCGTCGCCCAGCTGGCCGCGGTCGTTGGCACCCCAGCAGAAGACGGCGGTGCTGGTGGCGGCGCAGGCGTGGCGATCGCCCGCGGCGATGAGCACGGCGCTGGAGACGCCGTCGACCTCGGCGACGCCTTGTCCGAGGCCCCAGCACTTCACGGCGCCGGAGACGATGGCGCAGGTGTGGCCCGCTCCAGCAGCGAGGGCGCTGGCGCCGGAGATTCCCGGCACCTCCAGCGGCGCGGCGGAGAAAGCGCCGGCCGCGGCGCTGCCGAGCTGCAGCAGGTTGTTGGCGCCCCAGCACTTCACGCCGCCGTCGACCAGGGCGCAGGAGTGGTCGCCGCCGGCGGCGATGGCGGTGGCGGCGCAGCAGCCGGAGGCGCAGTGGAGAAAGGGAGCGGCGCAGGCGTAGCCGCAGGCGCCGCCGGAGCAGGTGGGCTGCGCGTTGGCGGGCGCGGTGCAGGTGGCGCAGGCGGCGCCGCAGGCCTGCACGCTCTGGGCGACGCAGGCTCCGCCGCAGGAGTGCAAGGGTGCGGTGCAGCCGCCGCCGAGCGGCGGAGGGAGGCCGGCTCCCTCGTGATCGACGAGCCCGCTCCCGCAGGCGCAGGCTAGCGCGGCCATAACCAGCAGGCGCTTCATCACAATCCCCACCGGGCGAGCAGGGCGAGGGAGCCGCCGGGGCGGATCACGGCGGCGCCGTCGAGCCGGAAGAGCTGCGCCGCGAGCGAGGCTTCCAGCCCGATGCGCACGGGGCCTGCGCGCGTGGTGGCCATCACCGCGCCGCCCAGCTGCGGGGCGCCGGCGGTGAAGCTGCGACCGTCGGCCAGCGACTGCCAGGAGAAGCCGTAGCCGAGCTCCGGTCCCAGCTCGACGAGGACCGGCCCGGCGGGCAGCGGGGTCAAGAGCGCGGCGGCGCCCGACAGCGACGAAAACCCGTAGTGGAGCGTCTGATCGGTCACGTCCTTGCGGAGGAAGTCGAGCCGGACGCGCAGCGCGAACTGGGCCACCTCGCGTCGAAAGCCGGCGCGGAGGAGGGGCGCGAAGCCGAAGCCCGGAAGCCCCACGGCGCCGACGCCGCCGCCGGCAAAGAGCTCGGTGGGCAGCGGCCCGCCCTTGGCGCGCGCCAGCTCGTAGCGCGTGGGCGTCAGCACCGGCAGGAGGCGGGTCTCGCCCTTGGCCAGCGTCAGCGACGCGGTGGACCGGCCCTCCGGCGCGCGCCGCTCGATCTCCCAGGCGCCGGCCGGCACCGCGAGGCTGATCGGCGAGGTCTCGCCGTGGACTTCGGCGACCAGCCTCGGCCCGCGCAGCAGGTACTGCGCGCCGGGATCGGCAGGCAGGTTGAGCCGCGACTCGCCGCGCCGCAGGTCGGCGAGGACGATGTCGCCGCGGCCCGACATGCGGGTGTCGTAGGTGGGGTGCTGCGGACCGGCCTCCGTCGAGGCCGTGCCGGCGAGGGTACGCGACGCCGTGTAGCGGAACGCCTCGGCGAGGGTGACGTGGCCGTCGCCGTCGGCATCGCCGGCTCCGCGCAGCGCGATCTCGAGATGGTGGGTGAAGAAGCTGCCGCCGATGGCCGCCGACTCCTGCGCCGCCTCGCCCACCGCGGTGGAGGCGATGAAGGCGGTGCCCTGGACGCTGTCGTCGGAGGGCAGGGCGAAGTCGAGCTGCGGGGCCGCACGCGCGCCCTTGACCTGGGTGAGCGCGCCCGACTCGCAGGCGTCGACGATGGCGACCTTGGCTTCCGCGCTGGAGCGGCC
>JANXXR010000150.1 GCA_025350525.1 Deltaproteobacteria bacterium | reverse complement strand
CCCTCGCGGGCGGCGGCGAAGAGGCGGATCATCTGCGGCTCGTCGCCGGCCATCGACGGCCGGAAGCCCGAGAGGCCGCGGGGCAGCGCGCCCGCCTCCACGCTGCACTCGCGGCTCTCCACCGGATAGAAGCCCAGCCGCTCGTAGTAGGCCGCCTCGATGTCCGAGAAGAGCACCGCCGCCTGCGCCCCGCGCCCGCGGTAGTGATCCATCGCCGCCCGCAGCATGGCCGCGGCGTGACCCTGGCGGCGCAGCGGCGGCGGCGTGAAGACCGCGCCCACGCCGAACAGCTGGAGGGGCCGCCGCGCGCAGCTGCCGCGCAGATCGTAGGCCTTCATCGCCGAGAGCAGCGTCCCGTCCTCGAACCAGCCGAGCAGCCGGTAGCGATCGGCGGCCTCGGGCGCGTCGGCGAGGCGGCGCTGGAAGAGCTGGAAGCGCCCGTCGTCGAGGCCGCCGCCCCAGATCGGCTGGATGCCGCGGAAGTACGCGGCCCGCTCGTCGGGGCTCAAGTCTCGCAGCTCGGCCATCGGCGAAAAGGTAGCACGCCGCCGCGCTTGAATCGCACGCGCCCTCAGGTAGGGTGCGCCGGTGGACGTCCCCCTGCCGACCCGGCTCTTCTCCCTGCGCGAAGCCAATGCGCTGGTCGAGGTGCTGCGCGAGGAGTTCACCCGCGCCCGCGGCCTGCGCGATCAGCTGGTCTCGGTCCAGCAGAAGCTTGCGGAGGCGGGCCACGCCATCCAGGGGCCCGAGGTGCAGGTGGACGACGGCGCGCCGCCCGCCGTGCAGAAGCTGCAGGCGCGGGCGGTGGGCGTGGTCGGGCGGCTGCGCGACCTGCTGCGCGAAGTCTCCGAGCTGGGCGTCGAGGTCAAGGCCGCCGACGGCCTGGTGGACTTCCGCAGCAAGCTGCACGGCCGCACCGTCTACCTCTGCTGGAAGTACGGCGAGGAGCGGGTGGCCTTCTGGCACGAGCTCGAGCAGGGCTTCGCAGGCCGCCAGCCGCTGCCCGCCGACGGCGACTTCGTGGGCGACCTGCTGCACTGACCGCGCCCTTTGGCCCTCGCCGGCATCCACCGGAGCATGAAGCGCATCCACCCGGCCTGGGGCGTCGCGGGCGCGACCTTCCTGGTGCTGCTGATCGCGGCCGCCATCCGCGCCACCGCCAGCGTCCTCATCGTGCCGCTCGAGCACGAGTTCGGCTGGACCCGCGCCACCATCTCCTTTGCCATCTCGGTCAACCTCCTCTTCTACGGCCTGATGGGCCCCTTCTGCGCCGCCCTCGCCAACCGCATCGGCATCCGGCGGACGATGGTGCTGGCCATGGGCCTGCTCTCGGCCTCGCTCCTCGCCGCGACTTCGATCCGAAGCCCTTGGCACCTGGTCGCCATCTGGGGCTTCCTCGTCGGCATCGGCTCCGGCATGGCGGCGCTGGTGCTGGGCGCGGTGGTGGTCAACCGCTGGTTCACCAAACACCGCGGCCTGGTCATGGGCGCGCTCACCGCCTCCACCGCCACCGGCCAGCTGATCTTCCTGCCGCTACTCGCGCACGTGGCCGAGACCGACGGCTGGCGCTGGTCGGTGCGCATCGTCGCGGGCGCGGCGCTGCTGGCGGTGTTGCTCTCGCTGGTCCTGGTGCGCGAATCCCCCGCGCAGCTGGGCGTGCCCGCCTACGGCGACACCGTCGTCAAGGAACCGGTGCGGCCGGTGGGAAATCCCGCGCTCCTCGCGCTCAAGTCGCTGGCGCGGGCGTCGAAGAGCGAGGACTTCTGGCTCCTCTCCGGCACCTTCTTCATCTGCGGCGCCAGCACCAACGGGCTGATCGGCACGCACCTCATCCCCGCCTGCATGGACTACGGCATCCCCGAGGTCCGCGCCGCCGGCCTGCTCGCCACCATGGGCCTCTTCGACCTCTTCGGCACCACGCTCTCGGGCTGGCTCAGCGACCGCTGGGACAGCCGCAAGCTGCTCTTCACCTACTACCTCCTGCGCGGGATCTCGCTGCTCTTCCTGCCGCAGGCGCTGGTGGCCGGCTCGGGGCTGCTCGTCTTCGCCGTCTTCTACGGCCTCGACTGGATCGCCACCGTCCCGCCCACGGTGCGCCTCGCCAGCGAAGCCTTCGGCAAGGACGAGGGGCCCATCGTCTTCGGCTGGATCGTCGCCGCGCACCAGGTGGGCGCGGGCGCGGCGGCGCTGGGCGCGGGGATCCTGCGCACCTCGCTGGGCGACTACCAGCTCGCCTTCATGATCTCGGGCGGGCTCTGCCTGGTCGCGGCGCTGCTCGCGCTCGGCGTCGGCCGCGTCAAGCTGGCCTGGTCGCCTGCCGCCGCGCGCTGAGCTGGTGCTATGCTTTCTGCCGGGGGCCCGGCATGCAGGGGGCGGAACTCAGGCAGCGGCGCGTCTTCCGGGCCATCGTCGGCTACGGCATCGTCGCCTTCGGGCTCCTGCAGATCATCGAGCCGATCATGCATGCGCTGCACCTGCCCGACGCCACGCTGACCTGGTGCGTGGTGGCGCTGGCGGTCGCCTTCCCGGTGGTGGTGCTGGTCTCGTGGCTCTTGGAGCAGGCGGAGGCGCGGGCGCTGCCGGCCGGTGCCGGCGTTGCGGTCCACGCGCTGCCGCGCGCCCCGGTCCGGATCGCGGGCGGCGCGCTCCTCCTTGTCATGATCGCGTTCGGCGCCCTGCTCTTCGCGCGGCGGCATCCGGCGGCGATCGCGGGCCCGCGCCTCTCGCAGGTCACCTTCGAGGGCGGCATCGAGGAGTTTCCGGCCTGGTCTCCCGACGGCCAGCAGCTGCTCTACGTCGCGGCCCGCGGCGCCGTGCGCAAGATCTTCCGCCGGGATCTGCGCGGCGGCGAGGCGGTGCCGATCACCCAGGGGCCCTTCGACGACGTGCAGCCCTCCTGGTCGCCCGACGGCAAGCGGGTGCTCTTCGTCCGCGGGCGCGAGGCGGGGCAGAAGCTGCAGGCCGGCGACGTCTTCGGCATCTGGATCGACGCCGACGTCTTCGCCCTCGACCTCGGCTCCGGCAAGGAGGAGCGGTTGGTCGAGAACGCCTTCAACCCCGCCTTCTCCCCCGACGGCGCGCGCATCGCGGTGGACGCTTCCTGGGCCGGCCCGCGGCGCATCTGGCTCCTCGACGCCCAGGGCCACAACCCGCAGCAGGCGACCACCGACACCAGCGAGGAGGTCTCGCACCTCGCGCCGCGCTGGTCGCCCGACGGAAAGAAGATCGTCTTCCAGAACGCGCAGCGGACCAAATACGACGTGCGCGTGGTGGACCTCGAGAGCAAGCAGCTCTCTTCCATCACCGACGACTTCCCCGCCGACATCCGCCCGGTCTGGTCGCCCTCGGGAAAGTTCGTCTACTTCAGCTCCGACCGCGGCGGCGGCATCAACGTCTGGCGCGCCCCCGTGGACGCGGCGGGCGCGCTGGCCGGCCCGCTCGAGCAGGTGACCACCGGCGCCGGCTACGACGTCGAGGTGGCGCTCGCTCCCGACGGCAAGCGCATCGCCTTCACCACGCTGCGGCAGAACGCCGACCTCTGGCGCCTGCCGGTCTCGCCGCAGACCGGCCTGCCCACCGGAGAGCCGTCGGCGCTGGTGAACACCACCCGTGAGGACAGCCGCGGCGCCTGGGCCCCCGACGGCAGCGCCATCGCCTTCAACTCCGACCGCGGCGGCGAGATGAACATCTGGGTCCAGTCGCTGGCCGACGGGAGCACCCAAAAGCTCACCTCGGGCAGCGGCGGCGACTTCCAGCCCAACTGGTCGCCGGACCAGAAGCAAATCGCCTTCTTCTCCTCGCGCAACGGCCGGCCCGGCATCTTCAGGGTGGAGGTCGCCTCCCGCGCCGTCACCGCGCTGGCCTCGGGCGCCTCGATCATGGGCTCGCCTTTCTACTCGCCCGACGGCACGCGCATCGCCTACCAATCCGATCAGAGCGGCCGCAACGAGCTTTGGGTGATGAAGGCCGACGGCAGCGACGCGCAAAAGCTCACCAACCTCGGCGTCAGCGGCCACTTCGTCCGCTGGACCTCCGCCGGCGACGCCATCATCTTCCGCCCCGCCGGCAGGCAGGTCCTCCTCTCGGTCCCCGCCGCGGGCGGCGAGCCTTTGGCCTTCGCCACGGTTGCCAAGGGCGGCGCGCACATCTCTTTCTCGCCGGACCAGTCGCGCCTCATGGACGTAGTGGGACACCGGGTGCTCTGGGTCACGCCCGTGCGCGGCGGCGAGCCGGTGCAGGCCTTCGCCTTCACCGACTCCAGCGTGCGCATCGACTACCCGGTCTGGTCGCCCGACGGGCGCTGGGTGCTCTTCGACCGCACGCACCCCGAAGGCGGCGACGTCTGGGTGCTGCGCCTCGAGGAGTGATCAGCGCTTGCGGGCGATGAGATCGATTTCGACCCGCGCGCCCTTGGGCAGCGCCGCCACCTGCACCGTGCTGCGCGCCGGCGGATTTTTGGGAAAGCGCTTGCCGTAGATCTCGTTGACCGCGGCAAAGTCGCCCAGGTCGGCGAGGAAGATGGTGGCCTTGACCACCTCCTCGAATCCGGCGCCGGCCGCCTGCAGCACCGCCGCCAGATTCTCCATCACCCGCTCGGTCTGCGCGCGCACGTCGCCGGTCACCAGCGCCTGGGTGGCCGGGTCGAGCGGGATCTGTCCGCTGGTGAAGATCAGGTCGCCCGAGGCGATGGCCTGCGAGTAGGGCCCGATCGCCTTGGGCGCCGCGTCGGTCGCGATCACCTGGCCGGCCATCTATTTCACCCGCACGCAGCGCTGCCCGTCGGCGGCGTCGGGGCGGTACTCGTAGGTGCCGAGCAGGCCGTCGGCCTTGTTCTGCACGGTGCAGGCGCCGCACTCGACCTTGCGGTCGGCGGCCTGCACCTGCCCGCAGTCGGAGAGGTTGCGAATGCCGTGCGCGCAGCCAGCGGCGAGGAGAGCCAGGATGATCCATTTCATATACGCTCCACAGAGTGCACGCCGGGGATGTTGCCGATGGCGCGCAGGACATCGTTGAGCTGCTTGACGTCGGCGATCTCTACCTCAAAAGTGCTCACCGCGCCCGCCTCGCCGGTGCGCGCGTTGGCCTGCACGATGTTGACGCCCACGTCGGCGAAGGTCTCGGAGAGCTTCGCCAACAGGCCCTTGCGGTCGTCGCTCTTGACTCGCAGGTTCACCGCCCGCTTGAACTCGCCGTGCACGTCCCAGGCGACGTCCACCCGCCGCTCCGGATCGGTCTCCATCGCCTTCTTGCAGCCCTGCACGTGCACGGTGACGCCCCGGCCGCGAGTGATGAAGCCGATGATGGGGTCGCCCGGCACCGGCGCGCAGCACTTGCCGTAGCGGACCAGCACGTCGTCGATGCCGCCGATGCGCACGCCGCCGGAAGCGCGGGTGCGCTGGGCGACGCGGCGGAAGAGCTCGGTGAGGCGGTTGCCGGGGCCCTCGCCGTTGGCTTCCGCGAGCTCGGCGGGCTTCTTGTCGGCCAGCCGCTCGGGCGGGTAGAGCTTGTTGAGCACGTTGGTGGGCGAGAGCTTGCCGTAGCCCACCGCGCTCACCAGGTCGTCGGCGCGGGAGTGGCCCATGTCGTTGGCCGCCTTCAGCCACTCCGGCGTCTTGACGATGCGGGCGAAGTTGAGGTCGAAGCGCTTGAACTCGCGCTCGAGCAGATCGCGCCCGATGTCGATGGAGCGGTCGCGCTGCTGCTGCTTGATGAAGTTGCGGATCTTCGCCTGCGCCCGCGAGGTCCGCACGAAGGAGAGCCAGTCCTTGTTGGGCCGCGCGTTCGGGCTGGTGAGGATCTCCACCGAGTCGCCGTTCTTGAGCTTGTAGCGCAGCGGCACCATCTTGCCGTTGACCTTGGCGCCGACGCAGTGGGCGCCGACCTCCGAGTGCACCGCGTAGGCGAGGTCCACCGGCGAGGAGCCCATCGGCAGCGACTTGACGTCGCCCTTGGGGGTGAAGACGAAGACCTCGTCCTGGAAGAGATCGACCTTGACCGTCTCGAGGAACTCGCGCGGGTCCTTGAGGTCCTGCTGCCACTCCATCAGCTGCCGCAGCCAGGCGAACTTCTGCTCGTCCTTGCCGCCCTTGTTGCCCTCCTTGTAGGCCCAATGGGCGGCGATGCCTTCCTCGGCGATGCGGTGCATCTCCTCGGTGCGCATTTGAATTTCAATGCGCTCGCCATTGGGTCCAATCACGGTGGTATGGAGCGATTGATACATATTGGGCTTGGGAATGGCGATGTAATCCTTGAATCGCCCCGGAACCGGCTTCCACAGCGAGTGGATCAGGCCCAGCGCCTCATAGCAGGCCGGCACCGTCTTCAAGACCAACCGGAAGGCGACGATATCGTGCAGCTGGGTCACCGAGGCCAGCCCGTTCTTCCGCATCTTCTTCCAGATCGAATAGATGTGCTTGGGCCGCCCCTGCACCTCGGCGTCGAGTCCGGCGTCCTTAAGCTTGGTCTTGAGCAGTGTGACCACGTCGGCGATGTACTTGGCGCGGTCCTTCTGGGTCTGCGCCAGCTGGGCCTCGGTGTCGGCGTACTCGGCCGGCTTCAGGTAGCGGAAGGCCAGGTCCTCCAGCTCGATCTTGATCCACTGGATGCCCAGCCGGTTGGCCAGCGGAGCGTAGATGTCCAGCGTCTCCTGGGCGATGCGCTGCTGGCTCTCGGGCTTCATGTGCTCGAGGGTCCGCATGTTGTGGGTGCGGTCGGCCAGCTTGACGAGGATGACCCGGATGTCCTTGGCCATCGCCACCAGCATCTTGCG
>JANXXR010000137.1 GCA_025350525.1 Deltaproteobacteria bacterium | reverse complement strand
TCCATCCAATCGACGGTCGTTAGATTCTTGCCGAAGGCGCCTTCGATGCCCTCGATCATCTCCTTGGCCATCGCCTTGCCGTCGTCGCCGATGGTGGTGGTCACGAAGGACCGGCCCAGCGCTTCGCCCAGCGCCTGGTCGGTCATCTGCGTGCAGCGCTTCCACCGGGGCAGGATCTGCTTGGCGCCGGTGAGCGCCTTGGTCATGCGGAAGCGCTCCTCGACGAACTTCTGCCCGAGCATGTTGGCGGCCGCCTCGATGGCGGTCCAGCGCAGGTAGGTGTGCAGGTCGGCAAGCTTGGGCTTCGCCAGCAGTTGGTCCATGCCCGCGAAGAAGTCGGGCACGGTGACGTTGATGGCCTCGACGTTGGGGGCGCCCAAGGCGTTGAAGTACGCGTCCCAGTTGAAATGCGGCGCCGCCTTCTTCAGACCGGTGCGCTCGAGGCGGTGGTAGATCTTGTTCGGATCGCGGCGCTCGACCTTGTCCATCGAAACCTTGGCGAGCGCGGTCTCCACCTCCAGCACCGTCTTTGCTTGCCTGGTCGCCTCTGCGGGCTTCGCTCCTCCCAGCTCCAGCATCTTGCCGACGTGGTCCTGGTAGAGCGCGCGGACCTCCTTCATCTTCGCGTCGTCCTTCAGGTAGTAGTCGCGGTCGGGCAGGCCGAGGCCGCCCTGATCGATGCCGCCGATCACCTGCGTCGAATCCTTGAAGTCCTGCTGCGAGCCGAAGCCGAAGAAGGTCCGCGCGCCGCGCGCCTGCAACTCGGCCGTCACCTGGGCGAGCTGCAGCGGAGTCTTGGCCGCGTCGATGGTCTTGAGGTATCCCTGCAGCGTCGAGAGCGAGGCGCTCTCCGCTTTCTCTTCATCCATGCAGGTGGCGTAGAAGTCGCCGACTTTCTGCGCGAAGGGGTCGGCCGCGTCGGCCTCGCCCTTGGCCGCCTTCTCGAGGATGTCGTGCAGCAGCGCTTCGTTGCGCTGGAAGATCTCGGAGAAGCCGCGGCCCCACTGGGCGCGGTCCTCGGGGATGGGCGTGGCCTTGAGCCAGCCACCGCAGGCGTATTGGTAGAAGTTGGTGCAGGGGTCCACCGACTTGTCCATGGCGGTGGCGTCGATGGCGGGCGGCTCGGCCTTGGCCTGCGCTACGGCGCTGCCGGCGGCCTGCGGCGTGGGCGAGGCGCCGGGCTGTCCGGCGGCGGGCGGCGCGGCCCCCGGTGTGCCGGCTGCCTTGGCGGCGGCAGGGTTTGCCGGCGAGGCGGGCTGGGCCGCGGATCCGTCGACGGCGGTTGGCTTGGGCTGCGGCGCAGAGCAGGCCGCGGCGAGGGCAAGGACGACCAGTCGCTTCATTCGATCTCCCAGGTGAAGAGGCAGGGCTACGTGGTTTCGGTAGGGCTATTTCACGAACTTGGCGTGCGCGTCGATCCAGTCGAGCACGGTGTGGTACCAGAGCTGGCTGTTCTTCGGCTTCAAGACCCAGTGGCCCTCGTCGGGGAAGTAGAGCAGCCGCGACTCGACCCCCTGCCGCTGCAGTGCGGTGAACATGCCGAGCCCTTGCTCGACCGGGACGCGGAAGTCGAGCTCGCCCTGGACCACCAGCGTGGGCGTCTTGAAGTTCTGCGCGTAGTTCGAGGGCGAAAACTTCGCGTACAGCTCCGGGTTCTTCCACGGCGGCCCGCGGAACTCCCACTCGGGGAACCAGAGCTCCTCGGTGCTGCCGTACTCGGCCACCAGATCGTAGACGCCGTCGTGCGTGACCAGGCAGCGGAAGCGGTCGGTGTGCCCGGCGATCCAGTCGATCAGGTACCCGCCGTACGACGCGCCCGCCGCGCAGGTGTGGCCCGGCTCGACGAAGGGCAGCTTCTCGGCGGCGTCGGTGGCGCGCAGCACGTCGTCGTAGGCGAGGCCGCCCCAGTCGCCGGAGATCTGCTCCTTGAACTTCTGCCCGTAGCCGGTCGAGCCGTGGAAGTCGGTGGCGAGGACGGTGTAGCCGCGGGCGGCGAAGGCGGCCAGGTTCCAGCGCATGTGCCAGCCGTCCTCCCAAGACCCCTGCGGGCCGCCGTGCACCAGCACCAGGAGCGGCGCTTTCACGTCGCCGGGCGGGCGGACGATCCACGAATGGATCTTCGCGCCGTCTTTGCCCTCGGTCCAGAGTTCCTGCGCGCTGCCCAGGTCCAGGTCCTTGAACTGCGCTTCGTTGAAGTGCGAGAGCGGCCCGCCCTTGAGCGCGACCACCTCGGGCGGGTGGACGATGCCCGCCACCACCGCGACGGGCGACCCGTCGGGCAGGAGCGCGAAGTCGTCGCCCGCCGGCGTCTCCGAGAGGCGGTGGTGCTTTCCGTCGAGGGACACCGCCTCGAGATAGACGCGCGCCTCGTGCGTCAGCGAGACGACCAGGCCCTTGGAGTCGCGCCGCCAGACGATGCTGCCCGAGTCGTCGCCGAAGTCGACCACGGTGATCTTGCCGCTCTTGCGGTCCTCGATCTTCAGCTTCCATTGATCGGATTCGTAGCCGTCGCGGGCCTGCGCGTTCCAGGCGAGGTAACGGCCGTCGGGGGAAGGGCGCGGCTGCGCGTCGTCGCCGGTGTTTCCCGCGGTGAGGTTTTTCGGAGGGCCGCCGTCGCGGTCGATGAGGAAGAGGTCGCCGTTGGTGCTCCAGGCTTCGTGGGCCGCCGCCTTGCTGTGGACGATCAGCTCGCCTGCGAGGGTGAAGGCGTAGTCTTCGCCGCCGAAGCCGAAGCTGGGCCAGTCGGAGTCGAAGGGCGTCACGTCACGGGCCACCGGTGCTGCGCCCTGCGGGCTCCGCCCGTCGCCGGCCAAGCCGGCTCCTCCTCCGCCGGACGCCGACTGCACGAAGAGGTGGGTCCGCTTGCCTTCCTTCCACTCGGTCCAGTGGCGGGCGAAGAGGTGATCGATGATGCGGCCTTTGGAAGCCTTGCCGTGATCGTCCGCGCGCTGCTTGTTGCAGGCGTCGTCCTTGCAGCCGGGAAAGACCTCGCTGGTGAAAGCGACCCAGCGGCCGTCGGGCGAATAGATGCCGCCGTCGGCGCCGCTGGAGATTGTCGTCAGCTGGCGCGCGTCGCCGCCGGTGAGCCCGTAGATCCAGAGCTGGCCGTCGCGGACGACCAGAAGCTCCTTGCCGTCCGGCGACCAGCGCGCGTGCTCCGACTTGCCGTTGCGGGTGAACTGCCGCGCCGTGGCCTTCGCGTCGAGCGGCAACAGCCAGATGTCCTTTTGGTCGCGGTTCTCCTCGAGGCTCTTCTGCCGCACCGTCACCGACGCCCACTTGCCGTCGGGGGAGATCTGGAGGTCGTCGGGGCGGTGGGTCTGGAGCAGCTCCTCCGGAGTGAACGGCCGGGCGGCGAGGAGCACTGCCAAAAGGAGGGTGAGCATGGGGAGCGCTCTCTATCACGAACGGGAAATGTCGGACCCTCCTGACATGCTCCAGGCCGGGCACGGTCACGCGGGTCGCGCGCCGCGCCTAGAGGAGGTGAACGGCTGCGCATGGGGCGCGGCCGCCAAGGGAGACGAACATGAAGACGAAGCTGGTCGCGCTCTTTGCCGCGCTCTTGCTGCCGACGCTTGCGTTGGCGGGCTCGCGGGTCACGTTGCCGTGCGGCGATGCCTGTCCCATTCCGTGCAAGGATTGCCCGCTGGGAAGGAAATAGCGGGCACGAGTGCAACGCGCGGAGCTGCGGCAGCTGATGGAACGACTTGCGGACGGGGACCGCGCCGCCTTCGGGCCGGCGTTTGCCTTGCTCTGGCCGCGGCTCCGCGCTTTTGCCGTGCGCTGCCTGGGCGCGGCGGACGGCGAGGATGCTGCGCAGGCCGCCCTGCTCAAGGTCTTCGCCTGCGCGTCGCAGTATGACCGCGGGCGCGACCCGCTGCCGTGGGCACTGGGCATCACCGCCTGGGAATGCCGCACGCTGCGGCGTCGGCGCGAGCGGCGGCGCGAGGAGGGGTTGTCGGGCAGTCCCGAGCTTCCCGGCGCAGCGCTCTCGCCGGAACAAACGGTCATCGACCGCGCGCTGCTGGCCGCGGCGGAAGAGGTGCTCGGAACGCTTCGTCCCATCGACGTCGACACCATCATTTCCATCGGAAGCGGGCGCCGCAGCGTCGAGGGCGCAACCTTTCGCAAGCGGGCGGAGCGGGCGCTGGCGCGCTTCCGGCTGGCCTGGAGGGCTCGTCATGGCTCTGACTGAAGAGGTTCTGCTGGCACGGGCCCGCCGTTCGTATGAGCTCGCGCGGCTCCGGGTCGCCTTGCGCGTGGCGCCTTTCGTGCTGGCGGCGGCGGGCGCAGCCGTGGCCTGCGGGAGACCTTTGGCGTTGAGCTGTGCGCTGGGCGGGGCCGCGGTCGCACTGGCAGTCGGGCTCGGCTTTGCTGGCGGCGGAGCGGGGCGGGCCGTGCTGCCCGGACTCGCCGGCGGAGGGGCGGCTTTGGCCATGCCGCTCCTCGTGCACACGCTCGGCTTCGCCTGCATGGGCCCGGCCTGCATGGCGCTCGGCGTCCCAGCATGTGTTTTGGGCGGCGTCGTCGCGGGGGTGCTCATCGGAACCCGGGCGCGATTCGAGGAGCACGAGGCCGCCTTCTTCCTGCCGGCCCTGCTGCTCGCCGGACTCACCGGTGCGCTCGGCTGCTCCATGGCGGGCGCGGCCGGCGTTCTCGGCATGCTGGTGGGAGCGGTGCTGGCCGGAACCCCAGTGCTTCTCGCCGCCCGCCGCTAGCGCTTTGATGATCCCCTGCTGGCCGCCTGGATCCGCTCCTGCGCAAAGCGCTCCTCGAGGGTGGCGAGCACCACCGGTCTTCCGGCGATGGCCAGGAGCTCGCCCATGTGCTTCGCGATCGCCTTCCCCAGATCCTCGGGCGCCCGCAGCGGAAGAGGGCGCGCGTCGGGCGGCGCCAGCTTGTGCATCAGCGGAGCGACCAGCGCGGCGGCGAACCAGCCAGCCGCGCCTGGGAGCCTCGGCCGCGGCAGCGGCTCGCCGATGGTCTCGAGGGAAAAGCGCGCGTCGCCCGCGTCGATCCAGGTCTTGAGCGTCGCCGACCGGAAGCCGTGCACCGCGCCCACCTCGCCGGCGAGGTCGAGCCAGCTCGCTCCGGAAGCGAGGGTATCGACGCAGCGGTGCCCGCCCGCGATGCGCTCGACCGTGCGCTTGACGAAGCGAAAGCCGTGGCGCCCGGCGACCGCGCGCCACGGCGAGACGATCGCGTCCCACTGCCCGGCAGCGTCCACGCTCTTTAGAAGTATACGTAGTGTAACGAGATGTTGGGCACCCAGGTGGGGCCGCCGTTCGAGTCGGTCTCGGGCAAAAGGCCGTTGATGTCGATGCCGTGCGCGAACTGCACGCGCAGCTCGAAGGGGCCGAGGCCCAGGTTGACGCCCAGCACGTAGTCCGCCGTGCGGTTCCGCCAGGCGTCCGAGAGCGCCGCATGCAACTTGCTGTACCCGGCGTAGTTCGGGTTCTGCTGGGCGCGGTTCGAGTCCACCACGCCGCCGAAGTCGAAGGCCACCACGCCGGTGATGCCGCTGAAGAAAGCGAAGCGGATGAGCACGTCGAGGGGGAACTGGAACTCGGCCTGCCCGACGTAGTAGCCGTCGCCGAGCAGGCGCGGGTCGCCGAAGCGGAAGCCGCGCAGGTTGTCGAAGCTGGAGAGGTAGAACCTGCGCCCGAAGCGGCTGCCCTGCGACGCGCCCGCGGCCGCGCGGATGTCGAAGTGGCTGCGGCCGATGATGCGGAAGGTCTGGATGGCGTCGGCCTGCAGATAGGTGAAGAGGCCGTCCTTGCCGCGGCTGGGAAGATCGCCCGCGCCCAGCGTGGCGATGAACGAGCTGCCGCCGATGGCGCCGCCCTGTCCGTAGCGCGTGGTGTCCCAGCCGTAGCTGCCGCTCACCTCGGCCTGCGGATCGAAGCCGCGGATCTGGTCGAGGTCGGCGGCGGGAATGTTGGCGCTGGGGCTGCCGAAGCGGTCGTAGGCGAAGTTGTCGAAGAAGCTGCGCGAGACGCCCATCAGGCGGGCGCTGCCCTCGAGGCGGCTGAAGGTGGACAAGGGATAGGAGATGAGGCCCTCGGCGCCCGTCTCCTGCTGGAGGTAGAGCACCTCGCAGGCGGCCCCCTGATTCTGCGGCGTGAGCTTCTGGTAGCACTGCTGCGCGCTGGGGAACTGGGTGTCGCGGCCCTGCTGGAAGGTGTGGAAGATGCCGAGGCCCCAGACCATGCGGTTGGACTTGTCGACGTAGAAGGCGAGCGCGTCGGTGAGGTCGAACGACCCGTAGATGGCGAGGTTGATGAGGGCGCTGCGGTCCCGCATCATGTCGGCGAAGAGCACGCCGCCCGAGCCGACCGGCGCGTACCCCACGCCGGCGCCGCCGATGGAGGCGCCGCCGCCTTCGACGCGCCAGTTCTTGCCGACGTCGAGCGGATTGTACGAGGGCGCGTCCCTGGGGATGGCCTCGTCGGAGAAGCCCTGCGGCTTGTCGAGGGTGGCGAGGTAGCTGGGCGGGATGGCGTCCTGCTCGTCCACCGAGAGCAGCGCGGTGCTGAAGACCTCGAAGAGCCGGAAGCGAGCGCCATAGAAGGAGACGGCGTAGAGCCCGTTGGGCGAGAGCCCCGGCGCGCTGCCCCACTGCTCGCCGCCGCCCAGGCCGGTGGCGAAGTCGGTGATGCGCTTGATGCGGCCGTTCTGCAAGAACCAGAGGTCGGTCTTGCCGCTGGCCTCGCTGGAGAAGACCACCGCGCCGCCTTCGAGCACCAGCGGCTTGCGCTGGTTGGAAGGGGTGTCGGTGAGGCGGATCCGCGTGCCGGTCTGCGGGTCGATGCGGAAGAGGTTGAAACGCCCGCTCTCGGTGGCGTCGCTTGCGTAGACGATGCCGTCCTCGCCCCAGGCGAGATCCCGCTCGGTGTAGAGGTCGTCGGTGAGGCGGCGCACGTGCGGGTCAGCCTCGGCGAGGTTGAGCGTGTAGATGTCGATCTTGCCGTCGCGGTCGAGGCCGTAGAAGGCAAGCTGGGTGCCGTCCGGGCTGAAGCAGGGATCGCCCGCTTCGATGAGTCCGTCGCGGATGACGTGGATGTCGCGGGTGGGCCCGAGGTCGAGGTCCACCCGGGTGCGGGGCGTCCGCTCCTCCTTGCGCTCGCGCCGCTGCAGCGCGCGCCGGTGCAGCACGTCGGAGTCGCCCGACTGAGCGAACCAGGCGACGGCGCTCTCGCCCAGGGCCATCACCGAGCGCTGCACCGGATGCAGGCTCTCGGTGCCCGGATGCTGGTCGATGGCGATCTGCTGCGCCGACGACGGGTCGCGCCGGTCGATGAGCACCAGCTTGGCGCGGCCCGTCTCGCGCTCGACACCGCGGTAGAAGAGCAGGTTGCCGTCGCGGGAGCTGACGAAGGATTCCAGCTCGTCGGGCAGCTTCAGCTCGGTGACGTCGGGCAGATCCTGCCTGGCGTCGAGATAGGTCTTCATCACCCGCTTGCGCGCCCAGGTCTGCCAGCGCGCGTTCATCTCCGCCGGCGTCTCCCCGGCCACGTGCCCGAGCAGCTGCATGAACCCTTCGCGCGGTTCGCCGCGGCGCTGCCCTCCGCCCGCCAGGCGCGGGCTCTGGTCGAGCACCGCCTGGATGACCCGCTCGCCGTAGGTCTCGGAGAGAAAGACCAGCCGCGCCTGCCCATATTTATAGGTATAGAGGTAGACCCCCGGCCTATCCTCCTCCAGAGTGGGAAAATCATATCCGATTGTGCCGTCGGGATTGAGGACGATATCGCGGAGGAACATCTCCGTCTCGCTGTCCATCTGCTGGTTGTGCGCGTAGTACTCGGCGAGGCCCTCGGTGAACCAGAGCGGGTAGGCGCCGATGGGGCTCTCGAAGCCGGCGCTGGCGGCGCGCTCGGCCACCTTCTGGATCTGGAACTGGTG
>JANXXR010000106.1 GCA_025350525.1 Deltaproteobacteria bacterium | reverse complement strand
CTGCTGCGCAAAAAAGCGACCAGGTCGCGGGTCGCCGCAAATCCGATGCCCAATACTTTGGGATCTTTTCCGCGATAGACCAGCTCATAGATGTGATTGGTATCGAATCCACCTTTCAGGCAGACCCGCGACGTGCTCGGGGTGCCGGGGAAGGGAGTGGCGCTGCAATCGGCGAAGGTCCATTGGTCGCGAGAGATGAGCTCTTTGGGATCGCCCTGGTGGACGCGCCGGGTCAGCGTGGCTGTCGAGTTGTCGAGCGTGGCCGTCTCGATCGGCGCGGTCACGGCGTTTCCGGCCAGTGGCTCCGATGGCACGGCGCTGCTCGGCGTGTATTCCTGCCGGACCTCGCCGGTGATCGACGAGCCGCCCTCGCCATGCGCCACCGGGACCGCCGTCATCACCTGCCTTCCCTGGCCCGCGAGGGCGTCACCTTGCCACCCGCTCCAGACCAGGATGAATCCCTGCTTCTCCAAAAACCCGTCGCCGGCAGGATTGGCCAGGGCGGCCCCGACGTTGAGGAAACCGGCGATCAACTTGTTCCCGCGGTTCACCACGTCATAGAGGAGGGTATGGTTGCTCTTGCTCAAATCGACCGGCTTGAGGATCGAAAACATGGTCGCGTACTCGACCTTGCCTCGCGCGTTGCGGGGCGCGAGCGCGATATCCTGGATGATCCGGTTGCGCCGGTCGTTCGGATCGATTTCCCCGGAGACGATGCCGTCGAGTTGCTCATACGCCCCCGCGCTCCCGAAGGAAGTGGCGCCGAAAGGCGAACTCCTGGTGAAAGTGATCCCGGTGATTTCCGCGCGCGCCGGCACCGCCAGCGCAAGCAAGGCAATTCCGGTCAAGGTCGGAAGGCAGCTGAGGCGAAGCGAGGTCATCGCGATCTCTCCCTTGGGTTGCTTCAATCAGGAATCGCCCCATTACGCCGCTCGGTAAGGGCGATCAAGTGCGAGCGAGTCATGGCGATCGGCCAACCGCAAGCCCCCAAGCACGAGCGCCGTAATCGAGCGAACCCGGTGAGTCGTTCGGTCAGCGGAGCGCATCGCGAAGAGCTGCCGGCACCGCCTCGTCCGGCAGCTGAAGCTCTTCCAGCACCCGCCGCAGCACCAGCCTTTCCTCGACGGTGAGGACTCCGTCGCTGAGCGCCTCGCCCCACTTCTCCGCCACGAATTGGGCGAGCACCTTCCGGACGCCCCCGGGACTCAGCTCCGCCTGCAGCTCGATCAGATCCTGCCGCTCTTCGGCGGTGACGACGTTGTCGGCGAAGATCTCGCCGAGGAGCTTCATCAGTCCCGCTTCGGAAGTCTTCGGCATGGAGTCGCCCCTCATTCACCGGTCGGAGCTCCATTCTAGGCCCGATGCCGGCCGCCGCGTCGCGCCGGCGCGCCTTCAGTTGCCCTGGAGCGGCTGCTTCGACTCCGACTCGCGCCGGGCCTGCTGGGCAGCATCGCGGTCAGCCGCGATCTGCTCCTCCGCGCGGCAGATGCAGCGAGGCATGTGGCTGCCGACGACCTCTTCGACCTCGCACATCATCTGGTTGCCTGGAGCATCGTTGCTCGCGGCCACCTCGCCGCGCCGGGCGCACATGGAGGTGGGCATGACGATGCCGTCCGTTGGCTGCCGCGTTCGCCGTTCGGCGAGCGAAGTGCAGGCCATGGCGGCCAGGAGCGCGAGCGCGATCAGGTTGGGACGGCTGGAGACTCCCATTCTGGTCCGCATCCTCCGATCGCGGAGACGATGGGTCTTGAACGGGATGAACCTCCCTGGAACGGATCGAGCGGCGATGAAAGCGCTAGCGGCCCTCCGGTTCGTACGGGACGCCGTCGGCGGCCGGCGCGCGGGTGCGGCCGATGCCCAGCGCCAGCACCAGAAGCGTCAGCGCGTAGGGCAGGGCGAGGAAGACGCCCTCTAGGCGCAGGTCGGCGGCGTGCAGCGAAAACGACAGCTGCCGCTGGAGCGCGTCGGCGGCGGCGAAGAAGAAGGCCGCGCCCGCGGCACCCAGCGGCGTCCACTTGCCGAAGACCATCGCCGCCAGCGCCATGAAGCCCTGGCCCGCCGGCATCCGCGAGTCGAACTGGCCGAGGATGCCCACCGAGAGCGTGGCGCCGCCCAGGCCGGCGAGGAGACCGCTGCCCAGCACGCACCAGGCGCGCAGCGAGAGGACGCGCACGCCCAGCGTGGCCGCCGCGCGCGGGTGCTCTCCGACGGCGCGGACGCGCAGCCCCGCCGCGGTGTGCGAGAGCCAGAGGTGGAAGAGCACCGGAACCACCAGCGCGGCGTAGGCGAGCGCGGTGTGCCCATACCGATCGCGCGGCAGCGACGGCGCCTCCGGGCTGACGCCGCTCGAGCCGAAGAGCGACTGCAAGAGATAGGTGACGAGGCCGAGGGCGACGAGGTTGAGCGCGATGCCGCTCACCACCTGGTCGGCGCGGAAGCGGAGCGAGAGCAGGGCGTGCACCGCGGCTGCAGCAGCGCCCGCCAGCGCGCCGCAAAGCAGGCCGAACCACGGCGACCCGGTCCAGATGGCTCCGGCAGCAGCGGCAAAGGCGCCGAACCGCATCATCCCTTCGAGCCCGATGTTGACGACCCCGGCTCGCTCGCTGAGCACGCCTCCCAGCGCGGCGAACACCAAGGGCGGCGCGAAGTCGAGGATGGCGTTCATCGCCTCTCCCCTGAAGCTTGAGGCCTGAAGCCTGAGGCCTCGCCGCCGCGCAGCTTCTTCCACAGCGGCAGGAAGATGCGCGGCGCGGCCACCAGCAGCACGGCGATGCCCTGGATCAACTCCGCAAAGGAAGGATGAATCCCCGAGAGCTGCAGCCTGGTCGAGCCCGCCCGCACCGCGCCGAAGAAGAGGCCGGCCACCGCCGTCCCTGCAGCGGAGCCGCCGCCCACCAGCGCCACCGCGATGCCGTCGAAGCCGTAGCCGGTGCGGAAGACGCCCGGGTATTTGTGCTCGGTGCCGAGGATGAGCAGGGCGCCGGCCAGCCCCGCGAGCGCGCCCGAGAGCGCCATCGCTTCGCAGACGCGGCGGGCGGCGGGGATGCCGCTCGCCTGGGCGGCCTCGGGGCCGGCGCCGACCGCGCGCCATTCGAAGCCGCGCCGGGTGCGGGTGAGCAGGAACCAGACGCCCGCGGCGATGAGGAGCGCCAGCGGAAAGCCCAGGTCGAAGCGGCTGCCGGGGAAGAAGCGCGGGAGCCAGGCGGCGTGCACGATGGGCTCGGTGCCCGCGACGCTGATGGAAGCGCCGCCGCCCGCCGCCGCCAGCGGGCCGGCCACCAGCCAGCCGTGGACGAGGTGGATGGCGATCCAGTTGAGGAGGATGGTGCTGATCACTTCGTGCACGCCGCGCCGGACCTTGAGCAGGCCGGGCAGGACGCCCCAGGCCGCTCCGGCGAGCGCGGCGGAGAGGAGGCTGAGCGGCAGCGCCAGCGGGTTGTCGAAGCGGCCAGCGACGGCGGCGGCGAGGCCGCCCCAGATCAGCTGACCTTCGGCGCCGATATTAAAAAGGCCGACGGTGAAGGCGACGGCGACCGAGAGCCCGGTGAGGATCAGCACCGCCGACTTGATGGCCGTCTCGCCCAGCGGGCCGGGGCCCCCCAGCGCGCCGGCCAGCAGATTTCCGAAGCCGGCCACCGGATCGCGGCCGGTGGCGGCGATGGCGAGGAAGCTGACCAGCAGCGAGCAGGCGACGGCAGCGACGGCGCTCCAGAGCGGATCGCGCGCGGGCGCAAAGAGCTTGTCACGCATGCGCGGCGGCTCCGAGCATGAGGCGGCCCAGCTCTTCGTCGCTGGCGCCCGGCCTGGCTTCGCCTGCCGCGCGGCCGTCGTAGAGGACGACGATGCGGTCGCTGAGGGCGCGCAGCTCGTCGAGGTCGAGCGAGATGAGCAGCACCGCCGCGCCGCCGTGCGCCGCCTTGCGCAGCGCCTCGTGCACGCGACGGGAGGCGCCCAGATCGAGGCCGCGGGTCGGCTGCACCGCCACCACCAGGCGGGGTGGCGCGCCGCCGGCCAACTCGCGCGCCGCCACCAGCTTCTGCTGGTTGCCGCCGGAGAGATCTCCCGCGCGGGCGAGGGCGTCGGGCGGGCGGACGTCGAAGTCGCGGACCAGCTCCAGCGCCCGGGCGCGGCGGCCGGCCTTGTCGATGAGCGCGCCGCGGGCGTAGGGGGCGTCGCCCTGGCGGCCCAAGGCGAGGTTCTCCTCGACGTTGAGCGGCAGGCAGAGGGCGCGGCGGTGGCGGTCTTCGGGCAGGTGGACGACGCCGGCCCGGCGCGCGCTGCCCGGGGTGCGGGCAAAATCTTCGGCGCCGTCGAGGCGCAGCGTGCCTTCCGAGCGGCGCAGGCCGGTGAGCACTTCGGCCAATTCGCTCTGGCCGTTGCCGTCCACGCCGGCGACGCCGAGCACTTCTCCCCGGCGGATGGCGAAGCTCAGCCCGCGCAGCGCCGGGCGGCCGCGGTCGGAGGCGCAGTGGAGGTCGCGGGCTTCGAGGAGCGGGGGCGCGCTCGAGGTGTCGGGCCCGTCCGGTAGAATCGCCCCGGGGTGGAGCGGTCCAGCCCGGGTCGCCGCGAGAGAGTCCGGCAGGATCCCCAGCGCCGCCACGGGCTCGGTGCCCAGCGGCCGTCCCATCACCGCCTCGGCCAGCTGCGCGGCGCTGGTCTCGGAGCGCGCCGTCTCCTGCACCAGCTTCCCCCGCCGCAGCACCGCGATGCGATC
>JANXXR010000088.1 GCA_025350525.1 Deltaproteobacteria bacterium | reverse complement strand
CTCTCGGGGCGGTGAGCGCGGTCGAGGCGCGCGTCAGCGCAGCGGTGGAACAACCGGTCGCGGAGGTGTGGACCAAGGTCAACGAGGATGGCGTGAAGCACGCTGACGCGACCACCTGGCTCAAGAACGGCAAGCTCCGCTCGCTGTGGACCATCGCCACGAAGGCGTTCACCGTTTTCAAAATTCTCGTCGATGGAAGCGCTGTGAGCGTGAAGCCGATCTTCGGAGCTTGCAGGGGCATTCTGGTGAGCGACCGCGCCACCGTCTTCTCATTCTGGTCAATGAAGCTGCGCCAAATCTGCTGGGCGCATTATCTGGAGTCCTCGATTATCCAGAGCCCCGCGCCCGCCGTCGGTTGATCTAGCGGTCCGAGTCGCGGCGGAGCGACGCAGTGCTCCGGATAATGGCGCCAGATCGTTCGGGGCCCTCGGACGTTGATCCGGCCATGGGCGAGGACGATCGGGTCGGCGAAGGTCGAGGTGGCCGCGAGGCTCGCGTTGTCGCGCTCTGGCGTGCGAGCCAACTCACTTCAAGTACCATCAGCGGGTATCTCGCGAGGGTAGAGCGTTTCCGCCGCAGTTGCGAAGCGCGCGGCCTGGATGACGCGTTGTCCCTGACCGAGACCGGTGTCGCAGAGTTCGTCGCTACCTGCTGCCGGGGTAGGAGCCGCGCCGCTCGCGACGTAGCCTTCGCTGCAACTCGCTCAGCCCTCCGGGCCTGGGCATTTGCGCTGGAGAGGCTCGGGTTCAAGGTCCCGCCGTGGCGACCGCCGCCGCATCCTGCCTCGATACCGCCGCTGCTTGCGGAGTTCGCCGAATATCGTCGTCGGCACGTAGGCGTGGCGCCAGGCACGATCGACCTTGAGATCGCCTGCGCTCGCCGTTTTCTCGAATTTCTCCGGGAGCGCGGCCGCCGCCTGCGCGCGGTGCGCCTGGCTGACACCGATGCATTTGTCGAGTCGCTCTTGGGCCGCCTGGAACGCAAGACCGTTGCCGGCATGTGCAGTGCCCTCCGCGCATTCCTCCGCTTTCTCCATGCCACGGGGCGATTGCCCCATGACATCGCCAGCTCGGTCGTGGGTCCTCGGATACGAGCGGCCGATCGACCACTTCGCGTCCTGCCGTGGCGGGACGTGCGACGACTTTTGACTGCCATCGACGTGCATCTTCCGCTTGGCCGCCGGGATTTCGCCCTGCTGCTCATGATGGCGACCTACGGCTTGGGCGCTGGCGAAGCGCTCGGGCTCCGGCTGGAAGACATCGACTGGAGCGGGAGGACGCTCCACGTGCGCCGCCGCAAGACAGGCGTTGCCATCGACTTACCTCTGTTGCCGCCGGTGGCGCGCGCGCTCGCGGCGTACCTGCGTCACGGGCGGCCGGCCCACGCGACGGCCCGCGAAGTCTTCTTGAATGCCGGGATGCCGCACGATGCCTTGGCGAGCGCCGGCGCGATCGGGCATCGACTCCGGAAGTACGCACAAAAAGCCGGCGTGACCGCCGCCTTCCTGGGGAGCCATGTGCTGCGCCACAGTCACGCTACGCGCCAGATCGAGATCGGCACCGCGGCCAAGGCGGTCGGCGACATCCTTGGGCATCGCGACCCATCCTCTGTCTCCGCATACGTTCGTGTCGCTACGACCCGTCTGCGTGCGGTCTCGCTGCCGGTGCCGCAGTGACGCTCCCGTTCGCCAGCAGCCTCGGGCGAGACATCGAGGCGTTCTTGCGCTTCAAGCGTGCGCTGGGCCACCCGTACCGCCGCGCGGAGTTCACGCTGCGGGACTTTGACCGATTCGTCGCCGCCGTGAAGGGATCTCGAGCGGGGCGGGCCATCGAGCCGGCGCTGCTCGCGTGGCTTACGAGCAAGACTGGCCGCAAGCCTGTAACCGTCACCGTCGAGCTGGGAGTGCTGCGCCAATTCTGCCTGTTCCGCCGTCGGCAGGATCCCCGAGCCTTCGTTCCAGGACGTCTATGGGCGCCGCAGCCGACGACCTCCGACTTCCTGCCCCACGTGTTCTCCCTCGCCCAGATGCGACATCTCCTGCGCGCAGCGGCAGCGACTGGCAGCACCCCATTCCGCGGGCAGCTCCTGCGCGCTCTGGTTCTGCTCCTGTACTGCACGGGGCTTCGGTTCGGCGAGGCCCTGCGCCTCCGCATCTCTGACGTGAATGTTGGCGCGGCCATGCTCTTTGTTGCCGAGAGCAAGGGGCGGTCGCGCTGGGTCCCCTTCCATCGGTCGCTCGCGCGGGAGCTCGCGCGCTATCTCATCTCCCGTCGCACGGTCGCCGCGGCAGATGCTGGGGCCCCCTTGTTCGTGGGAGCCACCGGCCGGGCCCTCGCCGCCGGTAACGCGTCCTTCGAGTTGCGGTCGCTGTTCCGGCGTGAGGGCTTCAAGCCGGTGAGGGGCCGCATCGGGCCACGTCCATACGATCTTCGCCACACCTTCGCGGTTCATCGGCTGACTCGGTGGTACCGCGCTGGCGTAGACCTGCGCGAGCGGCTGCCTTGGCTCGCTGCCTACATGGGCCATCAGGACATCATGGGCACCGAGACCTACCTCACCGCGACGCCCGAGCTTCTTGCGCTCGCCGCCCACCGGTTCCGCCAGCGCTACCGACTTTCTCGGCGGGCTCCGTGAAAAAGCCGGCGAATCGCGAGTTGCTCTCACTCGTGGAATCCTGGTTCGTCGAGCACCTGAGACGGGTTCGCGGAGCCAGCGAACACACCATTCGCGCGTACCGCGACACACTTCGTCTGTTCTTCGTCTTCCTCGCAGACAGGCGTCGCGGGTCGGTGGCACAGCTCGGGCTCGATGACGTGCACGTCGATGCCGTCCTCGCCTTTCTCGATTACGTCGAATCCAGACGTCGCAACTGTGCGGCAACGCGCAACTGTCGC
>JANXXR010000055.1 GCA_025350525.1 Deltaproteobacteria bacterium | reverse complement strand
CGCCGCTGCGCCCGGTGGCGCAGACGAGGAAGACGAAGCCGAAATTGTCGAGGTATCGGGCGTTGAGGGCTTGGAGCCTTCCGCGCTCGGCGTCCTGCACCCCGCCCTGCTCCTCCTGCGACCAGGCGCTGCCCTGCCTGTCGCCGATGCCCGGGTGCGCCGCGAAGGCTTCGAGGAAGTCGGCCTCGACCAGGCTCCAGAAAACGCGGTCGGCGAGGCGGTAGAGCGCGGCGGCGTCCTCGATGGGCCGCGCGTCGGCCATGCGCTCGGCCCAGCGCAGCGATCCGCAGAACGTGCGCAGCGTGACCACCGCCTCGGCGCGGGGCAGCCCGTTGAGGCGGCTCACCGCGGCGGCGCGGTCGTCCTCGATCTCGGGCTCGCCCCAGGCGCGCAGCCGGGCCACGCCGCCGTCGGGGAAGACGTTGAGCCGCAGATGGGTGGCGCGCCCGGCGCTGCGCAAGCCCTCTTCGAAGTGGTGCCGCGTGTGCGGCTGCGTCCGCGTCTCGGGCAAGAGCGTCCGCCAGCCGACGGCATTGCCGGCGAGCGCGTCGGCCCCGGCTCCCGCAGCGTCGCAGACCTCGACGCTGCAGCGCCCCGGCGCGTTGCCCTTGAAGTGGGTGGTGTCGATCTCGAGGCGCCGCAGCACGCCCGGCACCCCGAGGCGGACGATGTTCCAGTCGTGCCCGGGGCCGCGTCGCCTTTGCGTCTCCCAGCCGCTGCTCATGTTGCGCGGGCGTCCGGGCAAGAGGAGGTTGTTGCGCGAGCCGAAGAACATGTCGCTGCAGACCAGCGAGCGTGCGCCGTTTTCCAGCGCCGCCAGATCGACCAGCCCACCAAACCGCTGCAGCCTGCGCAGGTCGGGCAGGACTTCGCCGTGGACGCGCAGCCGGGCCACGCCGCCGTCGGGATAGATATGGAACCGCAAATGCGTGAAGCGGCGGCTATCGCCGATTGCAAATGGATTCCTGCTATCGCCCTTCAATGCCGTCCGGGGCAGGAGTTCAATCCATTCCGCTCTGGCGGCGCCCTCGACATCCAGGAGATCGCCAATGACGGCGCCTTCCAATGAGCATTCCGCCGGATAGTTCCCCTTGAAATATGCGGTATCGACCACCACGCCGCGAATCGCGCCGGGGAGGCCCAGCCGCACGATGCACCAGTCGGAGCCGGGCTCGCGGCGGCGGCGGCGGGTCTCCCAACCGTCCATCCACTTGCCGCGGGCGGTGTACTCGTGCTCGCGCCATTCGGCGGCGTGGGCCTTGAGCAGGTTTTCCTTCTCGGCGAAGAACTCGTCGTTGGCGAGGAGGACGGCGCCCCCCAGCTCTTCGGCGGCCAGATCGACGAGGTCGGTGAAGTCGTTCACGAGAGCAACTCCACGCCGCGCGGCGCGCCGACCAGCGCGCCGTCCTGGAAGACCTGCTCGCCGCGCAGAAAAGTCGCCTGCACCACGCCGTACAGCTGCTGTCCGGCGTAGGGCGTCAGCTTGTGCTTGTGGTGCAGCAGCGCCGCATCGACGGTGAAGGCCTCCTCCGGCCGCCAGACGCAGAGGTCGGCGTCGAGGCCCGCCAAGAGCGATCCCTTGCGGCCCGAGAGACCGGCGAGTCGGGCCGGCGCCGCGCACAGCCAGCGGCCCAGGTCGCGCTCGGTAAAGCCGCGCAGCCGCGCCTGTGTCCAGGTGACCGGCAGGGCCAACTGCAGCCCCGAGACGCCGCCCCAGGCTTCGTCGAAGCGCCCCTGCTCCTGCTTCTTGAGGGCGGGCGAGCACGGAGAATGGTCCGACGCCACCATGTCGAGGACGCCTTCCTTGAGCGCGGCCCAGAGCGCCTCGCGGTTCTCGCGCTCGCGGATGGGCGGGGCGCACTTGAACTCGGTGCGGCCGTCGGGAACATCCTCGGCGGCGAAGTGCAGGTAATGGGGGCAAGTCTCCGCGGTCAGCTTCGCGCCGCGCTGCTTGTAGTCGCGCAGCGTGGGCAGCGCGTCGCTGGAAGAGTGGTGGACGATGTGCGTCCGCGCGCCCGTCTCGGCGCAGAGGCGCGCCGCCAGCTCCACCGCCTGGTCCTCGGAGGCGCGCGGCCGGCTGTGAAGATACGTACTATACTTTCGCAGATCGGCCCCCGGCTCCGGCGCCGTCGGCATCGGGCCGGCCAGCTCCGCGTGCACCAGCAGCGGCACCAGGAGGCGAGCGAGCTCCTCCATGGCGGGCCGCAGCTCGGGCTCGCCCACCCAGCCGAACTCCTCGATGCCCGAGTCGATGAGGAAGCACTTGAAGCCGAGCACGCCGGCGCGGACCATGGGCGCGAGCTCGCCGCGGTTGCCCGGCACCACGCCGCCCCAGAAGCCCGCGTCGATGCGCAGCTGGCCGCGCGCAGCGGCGCGCTTCTCCTCGAAAGCTTTGAGCGAAGTGGTCACCGGCACCGAGTTGAGCGGCATGTCCACGATGGAGGTGATGCCCCCGGCCGCCGCCGCATCGGTGGCGCTGCGAAAGCCCTCCCACTCGGTGCGGCCCGGCTCGTTGACGTGCACGTGCGTGTCCACGATGCCGGGCATCACCAGCGCCTCGCCGAAGTCGAGGAGCTCCGCCCCGGCCGGCCGCGCATCGAAGTCGGCCACGGCGGCGATGCGCCCGTCCTCGATGTGCACCGACGCCGCCCGCACCCCTTCGGGCGTCAGCACGCGGCGGCTGCGGACCACGCGCATCAGCGCAGCTCCCGGACGACCTTGGCGGCGCCGAAGCCCACCAGCACCAGCAGCGCGAAGACCTGCCAGTTGAAGTCGCTGCCGTAGGTGGCGGTGGGGAAGTGGTTGGAGATCATGGTGAGGATGACCGGCAGGACGATGAAGGTGTTGTGCTTCGATCGATCCTTCGCCTGCGCGGCCAGCAGCGGATCGGGCGGCGCGCCGCTGGCGAGGGCGGCCACCAACTTCTTCTGCGCGGGCAGGATGCGAACCCAGACGTTGAGGGTCATGATGGTGCCCAGCATCGCGCCCAGATGGATGTACGCGGCGCGGCCGTTGAAGAGCCGCACCAGGCCGAAGGCCAGCGCCACCAGCGCCGCGTAGCAGAGGGTGGCACCGAGGAGGGGCCGTTGCCCGAGCGGGCTCATCCAGAAGAGGTCGTAGGCGAACCATCCGGCCACCAGCAGCCCGAGGCCGCAGGCGGTGGCCGCGCCGGGCGAGACCGCCGAGTCCTCCATGGCGCCGCCGGCATAGTATACGATGTATAAAAGCAAGAGACCGCTCAGCCAGGTGAAGAGCGCCTCGAAGCGGAACCAGTGCAGCTTGCCCGGATGGACGTTTGGCTTGAGCTGCTTCTCCACCTTGTAGAAGCCGCCGCTGTGCACCATCCAGACGCCTTCCGGCGAGGCGTGCAGCGTCTTGTCGAGCCAGGTGAAGTACCAGGTGGAGCCGATCCAGAGGATGCCCGCGAAGACGTGAAACCAGCGGACCAGCAGATTCGCCCACTCGCTCAGGGTCTCCATCAAGCGACCGTCGGACCGAGGCTGCCGCGCGCGGCCAGCCAGTCGCGCACGGCGTGCCCGGTGCCCAGCGGCCAGGGGCGCAGCTTGTCGGGCGGCACCGCCTTGATCCCCGCCAGCTCCTCGCCGACCACCAGGTCGCCGTGGCCCCGGACGTGGTAGGCGAGGATGATCTGGTTCATCTCGGCGAAGGCGTAGGCGCCGATGAACGAGACGATCTCGCCGCTCAGGCCGACCTCCTCCTTCACCTCGCGCAGCACGCCGTCCTCGGGGGATTCGCCTTTCTCGAGGAAGCCGGAGACGAGGCCGAACCACTTCTCGGGCCAGCCCTTGTTGCGCACCAGGATCACGGTCGGGCCGTGCTCGAGGAGCGCCGCCACCACCGGCACCGGGTTGTCGTAGAAGACGTAGTCGCACGCCTCGCTCGAGCAGGCGAGCCGCTCGCGCCCTTCGGAGAGGCGGCTTTGGAGCGGGCTGCTGCAGACGGGGCAGAACTTCAGCGGCGGGGGCACCGCGTCGCTCTGCCAAAAGGGCGGGCAAGTGTCAATCCAGCAGATGCCCTCAGGTGGTGACTCGCTTCAGCACGCGGCGAGCCTCGACGGCGGCCTGCGCAGCCAGCGCTCCGGCGTCGAGCGTCAAGAGCTTGCGGGCGCGCACCAGCGGCCGGCCGGCCACCAGCACATCGGTGACGTCGCTGGCGCGGGCGCAATAGACCAGGGTGGCGTGCGGATCGGGCCCGGCCGGCTGACAATGCGGGGCGGTCAGATCGACGATGGTGAGATCCGCGGCCTTTCCCTCCTCGAGGGAGCCGATCTCGCTGGCGAGGCCCAGCGCCGTTGCGCCGCGGATGGTTGCCATGGCAAGGACTTCCGCCGCCGGCATGGCGCGCGGACCCGAGCGCGGCAGGTGCAGCGTGGCGGCGAGGCGCAGCTCGTGGAAGGCGTCGAGGGTGTTGTTGCAAGGCGCGCCATCGGCGCCCAGCGCGACGTTGACGCCGGCCTTGATCAGCGCTGGGACGTTGGCGATTCCGCTGGCCAGCTTGAGGTTCGCCCCCGGGCAATGGACGGCGGAGGTCCCGGTGCGCGCGAGCGTGCGCAGCTCGCGAGGCGAGAGATAGACGCAGTGGGCGAGCACGGTGCGCGGCCCGCACAGGCCCAGCGAATCGAAGTAGCTGACGTTGTCGCGCCCGGTCTGCTTGCGCACCAGCGCCACCTCGGCGCGGTTCTCGCCGGCGTGGGTGTGGATGAGCCAGCCGTGCTCGGCGCTCAACCGGCGAACTTCTCCGAGCAGCTCTTCGCTGCAGGAGAGGACGAAGCGCGGGCAGAGGGCATAGCGGATGCGGCCTGCTTCCGCGCCGTGCCACTTGCGCCCCAGCGCTTCGGTCTCGCGCAGGGCGGCGGCGGTGGGCTCGCCCAGCGGTCCCTGGCCAGCCTTGTCCATCAAGCACTTGCCGCCGGTGTAGCGGATGCCCGAGACGCGGGCGGCCTCGAGCACCGCCTCGGTGTGGCGGACGGTGGCCATGTCGAGGACAGACGTCGTGCCCGAGAGCAGGAGCTCGGCGATGCCCAGCCGCGCCGAGAATCCCAGGCTGCGCGCGTCGTGCGCGGCCTCGAAGGGCCAGATGCGCTGCGAGAGCCAGTCGAGCAGCTCGAGGCCGTCGGCATGGTTGCGGAAGAGCACCTGGCAGAGGTGGACGTGCGCCTGGACCAGGCCGGGGATGACGGCCTTGCCGGCGCAGTCGATGATCTCCGCCCCGCGTGGCGCGCGCAGCCCGCGGCCGATGCGCGCGATGCGGCCGCCTTCGACGAGCAGGTCGCCGCGCACCACGCTGCGGCGCGCGTCCATGGTGACCACCGTGCCCCCGCGAAGGAGGATCAAGCGCGGCTCAGGCGACGGGCATTCACGGCGCTTCCGTGCCAAAAGCAGGGGGCCATGTCAATCGCGCTCCTGACCTTCGACATCTTCGGCACCGCGCTGGATTGGCGCGCAGGGCTCCGCGCCGCGCTGGGCGGCGGCCTCTCCGACGAGCAGTTCGACGCCGTCATCGACCGGCAGGCGGCGCTCGAGGGCGGGCGCTTTCGCAGCTATGCGGAGATCGTCGCGCAGAGCCTCGTGGATGTGCTCCCGCTCAACGCTGTGGTGGCCGCGCGCATCGGCGCCGAGGCCGGCAATTGGCCGCTCTTCCCCGACGCGGCGGAGGCGCTGCGGGCGCTGCGCCAGGTGGCTCCCTGCGCGGCGATCACCAACAGCGACCGGGCGCATGGAGCGCAGGTTCAGGCGCAGCTGGGCTTCGCGCTCGACGGCTGGATCTGCGCCGAAGACGCGCGGGCCTACAAGCCTTCGCCCGAGATGTGGCAGGAGGCCTCCCGACGGATGGGCGTTCCGTATTCGCGCGACTGGTGGCACGTCTCGGCCTACGCGGATTACGACCACGCCACGGCGCGGAAGCTGGGGCTGACCTGCGTCTTCGTCGAGCGCCTGCATTCGCGGACAGGCCCGGCGGAGGTCACGGTCGGCAGCCTTGCTGCGCTCGCGGCCCTGGTGGGCTGAGCGCTGGGCCCGCCCTCTAACCCGACCCGACCCCCACCCTCCCCATCGGTAGGGCCCCCCTGAAAAAAAAAATTTTTGCCGCTGCATCTGCGAGCTCATAGGGATGTCGGACCCCCTTGGTAGCGTATGGGCATGACTGAAGAGACGGTGAGCGCATCGCATTTCAGGGTTCATTTCAAGGACATCGCCAATGCGGTCGCGCGCGGTGAGCAGGCGTGCACGGTCGAGCGGCACGGCCTCCCGATGGTGGTGGTGGTCAGCCTTGAAGATGCGGAGTTTCTGCGCAAGCACAAATGGGGAGCGAAGGCGTCCTCGCCAGAGGAGGCGCCGAACGACAGGATCAGGCTGATCAATCCGGACTCGATGCCGTTGGAAGTCCTCGAAGAAGCTTATGGACTGACCACCGGCACTCGCGACCACGAGATCGAGGACTGGCGCTTCAAGGCCTATTGGTCGCTCCAGGCCCGGACCGGAAAGAACCCGGCGCCACCGTTCCGTCCCTCCGGCTAGGCGCGCAGGCCTTCGAGCAGGCGGAGGAGGACGTTGCCGGTGACGCGGCTGCGGTAGACCGCCGTGGCGCGGAGATCGTCGATGGGCTTGATGTCGCTCTCGAGGGCGCGGCGGACGTCGCCGCCCTGCTCCGCCGCGCGCTCGGCCGCGCGGCACCGCACGGGGACGGGCGCGACGCAGCCGGCGCCGATGCGCACTTCGCGCAGCGCGCCGCCGCCGGCCGTGGCGCGGACCGCGACGATGGTGCGGGAGATGGACTGCGCCTTGCGGGTGCCCACCTTCCGGTAGACGAGGCGCGCCCCTTCGACGACGGGAAGGTCGATGCGCAGCAGGAGCTCGTCGGCGCCGAGCGCGGTCTTTCGATAGCCGAGGAAGAACTCGTGCGCCGGAACCACGCGCTCGCCCCGCGGCCCGCCCAGCAAAAGGCGCGCGTCGGCGGCGAGCAGGATGGGGAGCGAGTCGCCGGCCGGCGAGGCGTTGCAGACGTTGCCGCCCAGCGTGCCGCGGTTCTGGATGGCCCACGCGCCCACCTCGCGGGAGACCGCCGAGAGCGCGGGAAAGTGCCGCACCACCTCCGGCGAGCGCATCAGCTCCGAGTAGGTGGTCAACGAAGCGATCTGCAGGACCCCGGCGGTGAACGAAATCCCCCGCAGCTCCTGCAGCCGCCAGATGTCGAGGACGTGGCCGATGCGGTCGAGGCCGAGGCGGGCGTTGACCGCCACCATGAAGTCGGTGCCGCCCGCCAGCACGCGCAGGCCCTGCGGCCGGTCCCGCAAGAGAGCATAGGCCTCCGGCAACGAGCGCACCGAGGTGACCGGAATCATCGGGGCCCCGCGCTGCCGGCCGCCAACTGGATGGCCTCGACGATCTTCGCGTACCCGGTGCAGCGGCAGAGATTGCCGGCGATGGCCTCGCGCACGTTCTCGCTGGTGGCCGGCTTTCCGCTGGCGAGGAAGCGGTGCGCGGCGACGATCATCCCCGGCGTGCAGATGCCGCACTGCGCGCCGCCCCGC
>JANXXR010000050.1 GCA_025350525.1 Deltaproteobacteria bacterium | reverse complement strand
ATCAACCGCGTGGTCCTCGACGTGAGCAGCAAGCCGCCGGCGACCATCGAGTGGGAGTAGCGAGCGGGGAGTCGTACCTCTCTTGCCGAATGGCCGCCCGCGCGGCTGGCGAGTCAGGTAAGAAGGCCCGCAGGAGGTCGCTATCCGGATGCGCCATTTTCTGTCCATCGTCCTCGTGCTCTCTGCCGGCGCCGCGCGCGCCAGCAGCATTTCCAACGAGGTCAGCAGCAACAGCACCCAGGCCACCGAGACCAATCCGCGCGCGGGCAACCTCGCCGACGCGCTCAACGCGACCTTGGACCTCTCCGACCAATGGGCGCTCAACGCCGGGGCCACGCTTACCGCCGAAGGCCAGACGCCGGCCCTGCAGCGCGGCGCCTTTGGCTCCAGCGGCAACGCGGTCACCTCGTTTTCTCTGGGCGTCGAGTGGCAGCCCACCGACTCCTGGTCCACCGGAGTCAGCTTCGACTTCTCGCCGGAGAGCACGCAGTACACGGGCACGCAGGTGCAGGTCAACGCCGCCGGCACTCCCGCGGACGCGCTGCTGCGATCGAAGGGCTCGTCGTTCGAAGCCGGGCTCGACCTCTCCTACGACACCTCCGGCGACTCGAGCGTGGAGTGGTCCTTCGCGGGCGGGCTGAGCACCACGCATTTGAGCACCGACCAGCAGATCACCCGGGTGCGCACCAAGAGTGGCGCGGCGGCGACTCCGCAGCAGATCCGCGACTACTGCGCCGCCCACAAATGCTCGCCGTCGCTGCTGGCGGCGCTGCGTCCGCAGACCGGCGTTTCGCTGGATTCGCAAAGGCTCAACGCCGCGGTCACCGCCATCCTCAGCAAGGACACCGACCTGACCTTGTCGGGCGATTACTACCTCTACGATCAGGACCCGACGCAGGTGGGCTACTACAGCGTCGCGCGCGTGGGCCGCGTCGGCAACGGGCTCAACATCGCGCCCGTGCAGTTCTCGGTGCGGCCGGAGGTGGCGCACCGGTTCGGCGATTTCTCCGCCAAGGTCTGGGTGCAGGCCGGCCAGTACGTCTCGGGCGGCGGGCAGAGCACCACCGGCGCCGGGCTGCGGCTGCAGTACAAATTCACCAAGGCGTTCAAGCTGTGGGCGAGCGCGAGCGGGCAGCACGACATCGACCAGCAGAGCAACGCCACCAACTCCGGCAGCGTCGCGCTGGGCGCCGGCTACCGGTTCTAGGAGCCCGCGCGGCGAGTTGACGTAATCTTTCTTATCAGACCTTGGGCGCTGGTTCGGCCCGGCTTCCGGCCCCCTTCAGTGGTCCCGCCGCACCAACTCGACGAAGCCCTCCAGTTCGGCGTCGTTCAGGTCCGAGACGGCCCAATAGTTCATTCCGTCCTTGGCCCAGCGAAAGGCGCCATATCCCCGGCTCGACGAATGGCGGACCGGCGCATCGCCCCCGCGCCGGCTGGGCCAGATGAAGAGGTTCACCACGTGCTGCCGGCGCCGGTAGACGAGCGCAGCGGCCGGCATGTCTTCGACGTAGTCGAGCCGGCCGCCCGCCAGCGCAAAACCCTGCGCGGTGAAATCGGTGGCCGGAACCGAGTAATCGAGCTTGCCCTGGAACCAGGGCTTGACCGTGTGCTGGTCCGACGAGGCCACGTCGGTGAGGTGGTTCGCGAGCAGCGACCGCACGTGCGCCGCGATGACGGCGTCCTCGGTGCGCGCATCGCCGCCCCGGGCCAGCAGCAAGGGCCCCGCCATCACCAGCAGCACGGCCGCCGCCGCCGCGGGCACCAGCGCCATCGCGATCTTCCTCCAGCGGCGCGCAGGCTGCGCGGGGCGGAAAGCTTCGCGCAACGTCTGCTCCAGCGCCGGCGGCATTGGATGTCGGGTCAGATTCGCGCGGGCGAATTGCCCCAGCTCGCGCAATCCGCGCTCGTCGGCTCCGCAGTGCGCGCAGCCCGCCAGGTGTTCTTCCACTTCCAGAGCGTCGCGCAGGTCGAGCTGGTCATCGAGATTAGCGTCGAGCAGTCGGTGCGCCTCTGCGCAGGTCATGTCCCGCCCCCCATCGCCGCCCGCAAGAGCCGCCGCGCCCGCGACAGCCGCGACATCACCGTGCCCATCGGAATGGCGGCGATGCCGGCGATCTCCTTGTACGAAAGCCCTTCCAGCTCGCGGAGCACCAAGACCTCGCGGAACTCGACCGGCATCGCCGAGACGACGTCGTTGAGGGCGCGCTGCCGATCCTTGTTCTGCAAGGCAGCCTCGGGCGTCTCCGGAGGGCGCTCCGCAGAGGCCTTGGCGGCGTGCAGTTCCTCGTCGATGGCGGTGCCCGTCGTCCGCCCGCGATTCTGGCTGATGAAAGTGTGCGCGGCGTTGCGGACGATGCTGAGCAGCCAGGCGCGCGGGTTGGTCCCGCTGAAACCGTCGAGAAAGCGGAAGGCACGCAGCGTTGCTTCCTGCATCACGTCCTCCGCATCGTCTTCGTTGCGCAGGATCCAGCGCGCAAGGTTGTAGCCCGCCTTCAGGTGTGGAAGGACCAGCTTCTCGAACGTCCTCTCCTCCACGCGCCTCCCCCGCTCACCAGACTTCCGGCGGGCCCGGTTATTCCATAGCTGACGCCGGACGGCTTTCTTTCCAGCAGGCGAGGAGCCCGAGCGCGCCGATGCCGAGGAAAGCCCCTGGTGCGAGCGTCGGCGGGTGGCTTCCGATCTTGAGGCCGCCGTCCTTCCCGGGCTCGAGCAAGAAGGCCGCGGCGACCCGGCCGAGTTGGCTGAGCGGATGGCCGCCCGAATGGAACCAGAGGCCTAGCGCGCCGACCACGAAGGACAGCGCGAACAAGGCGGCGAGCACCCTTCGCCCGCCTGCGTTCCAGCGCCAGAGCGCGAGGCTCCCTGCGAGCAGGAGGAGC